>JALWON010000060.1 GCA_027083475.1 Sulfurimonas sp. | reverse complement strand
CAGAATGTTCTTGAATATACTTAGAAATATTTGACGTTGCATCATCTAAATCACCAAAAATATTTGCCTCAACTGGACAAGCAACAACACAAGCTGGCATCATAGATGATGCAATACGGTGTGCACAGTAAGTACATTTGTCTGCAGTCTGTGTTTCAGGGTCAATATAAATCGCACCATAAGGACATGCCATAACACAACCAGCACAACCAATACAACGCTCTTTATCAATATTGACAATACCATTGTCGATATAGTGAAGCGCAGATACCGGACAAATTCTCTCACATGGAGCATTTTCACAGTGATTACATCTTAAAGGTGTAAAAGTTCTCTTCGTTTCCGGGAAAGTCCCAACATCGACATACTTGACACGTAATCTCCATGTACTAAGTGGAACTTCATTCTCCACTTTACATGCGATTTCACAACCTTTACAGCCCATACACAGGTGTAAATCAACTAGGAAACCTAATTGCATATATTCTCCTTTGGTCATAAATGACTTATTTAAGATTTATAACTACTATTTATTTAGATTAAAAGAAGCCCTTATACTAAGGCACGAGAGCTTTTTTTACTGTGCTTATAGTAGCTAAAAAAACTTAATAATTTTATAAAAACAGGAAGTTTATGGGGAAGAAACTTTAGCACTGTGTAAATATGAAAATTAAAGAAATTTTTAAAAATCAAAGAAATCTGCATCATCCATACTCTCATTCTCATCAACAACATTACTCTCATCATACTCTATAAACATGATAATGGTATCTACGTTAGAGAAAAAGGAATCATCTAAAAAATGCGGGTTTTCTATATTGTTATCAAAAATCTCATGTCTCCAAGTGATTAAATCATTCACAAAACCCTCTAAAAGGGTTGCAATATTCATGCGTTTCTCTTCATTTTCAAAGAGTAAAGCAGCATTTGCTTGAAAATTATCTCCAAGTAAAATTATCTTCATACCTAACTTGGCAAAAATATGATAATTACTTAAAATAGCACCATATCTTTTAATACTCGATCCAAGCACTATGATATCATCAACACTCACTCTCTTCGTATCTGTAACTTTAATAGAAATAGTGTCTATATCTTCTTCTAAATCTTGGAGCTCATACACATCATGTTCTAAAACATAGTCTATGTAAGAGGTGATATGTTCTTCTTCATCCTCTTCCTCAAGGCGAGGTGTTTGAGCAAGGCTGTTTTTCGCTGTTTCTACTTTTGTACACCCTTTAAGATTTAAATAGTTACGAATAACCCCTTCGAAGTTTCTATCAAGAATCAAAGAAACATCATCAAAAAGTTCTTGATTAAAACGGTATCTACTAAATATATAAGAGGTGACTGTATTTTTAAAATGGACACAAATCATAAAAATATCATGCAGCGGTAAATCTTTATGCTTAAAATAATCAAGCATAATAAAAACAACAGGGCAATTCCCCGCTTCATTTTTTGCACCAATAACACCCAAAAAGTACTCAATCACCTTGATAGCGAAATTACTTCTAAAGTACTCTACATCAATTTCATGCCCCTCTAAACGCGCAACCACAAGAGGAATAGCACACCAAGTACGTGAAATATACTCTTTATGTGCCTCTAAATCAGCTAAAATATCTTCTGCGACACTAAATTCTTTCGCACTAATTAAGTCAATATGCTCTATATTTGTTGCTTCTATTTGCGCATAATGCTCATGCATCATCATTTTATCTACAACTTTTTGCGATGTTGTATGTAAAATCTTTTTAAATTTCTCAACTTCAAGGGGTTTTTGAATAAATCCATCCACACCAAGCTCAATTGCAGCACTCAAATAATCAAAATCACTCAAGGCACTCATAAAAATAAGAGATTGTTCAGCATTCATAGCTTTTATTTTATGTGCAAGTGCAATACCATCTAATTGAGGGATTTTAATCTCACTTATCACAATATCATAGTAATTGCCATGCTTTTCATAATATGCTTTATATGCCTGCAGAGCCTCTTCACCATCACGCACACTCTCCACACGATGAAAATAGAACTTCAGTAAATCAGCTGTTGCATCTAAGGCTTCATTATCATCTTCAACATACAAAACATCCAATCTTTTTGAATTTTCTAAAATAATTTTATCATCTATCATATTTTTGCATTCCTCTTTACTCTTCTAAGGCACTCTGTGCAAGTTTTGCCCAAGCTGATTCTGGTTTTGCTGCGATTGCCTCTTTATAGGCGTTGATTGCTTCATCATCTCGCCAAAGTTTTGCATAAACACTTCCAAGCAAATACTTCTGGCGTGCAAGCAGCGATTTATCCATACGTAATTTATTTAACGATTTAATAACTTCTAAGGCTTTATTATACTCCTCTTTTTCTATATAGGCTTGATAGAGTGTAAACTCCAAAGCTGGACTTTGAGGAAAAGCTTGTGCTTTTTTTTGTATAGTATACGCTTTTTGTCCATATTCTATCACAACAGTATTATCTTTGAGTTTACTCCCAGCAACCATCACATTAACATATCTGTCTAAGTCTTTATAACTGACACCAAAAACCTTTTCTATATTGATTATAGCTTTGAGCATCTCCTCTTTTTTTTCTAAACGTTCATAGGTATCAAAAAGAATACGATAGACATCTTTATAGGGAGATTTTTTATCATCTTCTATAAGTGCTATTAAATCTTTGGAAGCTTCAATCACATCACTATAGTTCCCTGTTTGAAAATCAACCTTTATATAACGGTAGAGCCATTTTTCTCTCTCTTGTAAATTTTTTGATTTAAAATTCTTGTTTGCCATGGCTTTAGCAAGGGTAAAATCACCCCCTTTCATAGCACATCCATAGAGTCCATCATCCCATTTATCAGACAATGCGATAGTATATTTGTTTGAGATACTCAACACCTCATTACATTTTTGGGCTTGTAAAGCACTTTGCATTAAACCAACCGCTGCATTTTGGATGATTTGTTTTATATCTGTGTATTTTGTATCATCCAAGGCCTCTAAATCTGTTTGCAGCGCTAAAACAGCCTTGTATTTTTTGAGATTTAAAAGAAGTTTCGCTTTTTCATAGAGTGCACGATTGCCTATCACATCATTCGGATAGGTAGTGATAAGATTTGTATATTCACGCAGTCTTTGGCTTGTGTTGGCATCTGTAGTATCAAAAAACAATCCATCTTTTGCAACATCAATCTCCTCTATAAAATCACCATCTGGAAACTCTTTAATATACTTATTAAGTGCAGCTAAGGCTTCTTTTTTTGCTTGTGTTTTTGTAAGCCATAACGCTCGTTTTCTTAAAAGACTTTCATATTCGTCACTCTGCTTTGTCATTGTATCTACAAGCGCTTTTGCAATAGCAGCCGCAGTCGTATAATCTTCTGCATCTGCAAAACTATTCATCATCTCCAAAGATGTTTTCAAATCATGCTTCATGTAACTTGGTCTTGCATGAATGATTTCCATAATATACTTGGATGCTTTTTTATGTGAGAGAAGAATATTAATATGGGCAAGTTTATAAGCCGCTGCAACTGCAACATCGACACTTTGTGCTCGCGATAAAGCCATTTTATAAAACTTAATGGCTTCGCTTGTACCACCTGAAGCTTCTTTCATCTCGCCTTTATAGATATACCCCCATAAGGTATAGACAGATTTTTCATGCTCACTAAAAAGTCTGTCAAAGAAATAATCTGCATCAATATTCATACCAACAGAAGCATATGCTTTAGCGACCAAAGAGAGCACCTCAGGAATATTTTCATCCCCTGAATAGTCCCTGAGATAATGTTTTGCAATTGCAATCACATTATCGTTGTCTTTTAATGCAGAATATACTTTTATCTTGTAGTAAAGTAACTCTGCTTTAAAGAGTGTATGAGGATATTTTGTAAGAATTGCCTCAATATCATCTAAAAGTGTCTCATATTTTTTTTCTTTAAACTTTTTCTTGATTTTCAAATACTCTTTGACATCTTCCACTTTTTTGATGTAAATAGGATTCCCTTTAATATCAAGTCCGCCTACATAAGGGAGCATATCTTTATCCATAAAAAAAGGCAAATTAAGACTATTGTCTCTTCTCTTTTTTTTATAAATAAGTGGTAATACTTTTTTGTATCCTATAACAAACCAATTTTTTGCCTTGATAACATCTGTGGTATAAGTACTCTCATCTTTACTCAAATCAAAAACATTGGCAAAAAGTTTTATCTTGTATCGTGGATGAATCATCACAAAAAAAGTCTCTTTTTGAATGCGAGTGCTCACATCAAAAAAATTATTTTCTATCTGTTTGAGTAGTTGTGTTGGTTTTTTATTAAACGCACAAATAATTTGTGTCACATTTTCAAAATCATCTTTTGTCTCTTCACAAACAAAATTATCACTATGTCGTAAGTGTAAAATAGAATATGGGGAGTGGTCTTGCTCTGCACTGTTTATAGAGAGTTCAAGTGCAGAGAGCGGGGTCATCCATAAAAAAAGAAGCCAGAGTGTCCATTGTAACAAATCTACACTCCTTTTTTTATTTATTGAGCGGTTTAATATCCGCTGTTATATACAAAAGCTGTAATAAACTCAAGTAGTGGATCTATAGCTACAAAAGCAAATATAGTTCCTACTACAGCAATCCCTGTAATCGTTTTAATCGTCAGTGTTGCGTTTGCTGTATAAATCTCACCATTTTCATTTACCGCTGCTGGTTCTTTCATAAGCATATACACAATAAGTTTTAAGTAGTAGTACCCAGCTATAGCAGAGTTCAGTGCCATAATCAGTGCTAAAACTGTATAACCCGCTGAAACTGCAGAACCTATCATGTAGAGTTTTCCCCAAAAGAGTGCAAAAGGAGGCACACCTGCGAGTGAAAGCATGAAAAGACTCATCAGTACGGCTACAAATGGAGAAGTTTTAATCAAGCCTGCAAATTTATCATAACTATGATCACTCGCTTGTCCATCTGGTAAGTTTTTCTGACGACTCATCCATAACATAGAAAATGAACCTAAGTTTGTAAAAGTAAATAAAATCCAGTACAAAAAGAGTGCTGTATTTGCCTGTGTTGTGCCTATCATCACCGCTGCCATTACAAAACCCGCATGAGAGATAGAACTATATGCAAGCATACGCTTCACATCAGTTTGCACAAGGGCCCAGACATTTCCTGCTGTCATAGTAATTACAACTACAGCATATAAAATGACTTCTAACCAAACAACATGACTATGGATTAAAAACTCAAAAAGTCTCATTGTCACAATGAAACCTGCGATTTTAGGAACAATTGACATGTACCCTGCCATCGGTGCAGAAGCCCCTTCGTACACATCTGGTGTCCAAGTATGAAAAGGCACTAAAGAGACTTTAAAACCAAGTGATGCGAGTAAAAACACCGTTCCGACAAGTACATACCCCATGTCTGCATAGTTATTTGCAGCAAGAACAGTTGCTATTTGATTAATCTCAACAGAACCTGTCAATGCATAAAATACCATCGCACCAAAACTAAAGAAACCAGCAGCTAATGCACCCATTGTAAAGTACTTCACAGCTGCTTCAAAAGAGTTGTCACGGTTATGTAATGCTATAAGTGTATAGAGTGCTAAAGAACCTGTCTCTAAACCGACAAACACTAAAATAAGGTTATCCGTTGCTACCATAAACTGAAAGCCACTCATCATAAAAAGGAAAAGTGCAAAAAATTCAGGATGTGATGCCTCATGAAAACGCTTGTTTGTTAAAGATAATGGAATAAAAAGTAAAGATGCCCCTACAATGATAAACTGTGCAAGAATTGCAAGCCCGTCAATCAACATAACATCAAAGGCACCCATCATTGTTCCCGCAACAGAAAAGAGATCTGAAGCATTAGAGAGTGAAGCTAAATCCATCAAAATAAAAAGCATACTCAAAACAACATATAAAGATTTATCGAGTCCACCTTTTATTGTATCAATCACTAAAATCAACAATGCACCCACAACTGGGATGAGCATTGGAGCAAGAGTCATTAAGTTTAAAGACTCTAAAGAAACATTTACTGGCTCTAACATTAGTGTGCCTCCTCTATTGAACTTTTTGGTATAGTAAGCTCACTAAGCGGAGCAGGTATTCTTCTTTTTGCTTCTTGTGTTTGTGCTTTATCGTGCATAAGTTGTACGATTGACTCTACAGAAGTATTGATTGGGTCTAAAACAGGTTTTGGATAAATTCCTAACCAAATCGCTAAAAAAGTCAATGGAATAAGCGCTACAAGCTCGCGTTTGTTCACATCTGGAAGATTTCTATTTTCTTCATTCGTAATTTCACCAAAGAAAAGCTTTTTATATGCTGTGAGCATATAAATCGCCCCCACAATAATACCAACACCTGCAAGCAGTGCTAAAATTTGCGACTGTTTAAAGAAACCTAAAAGACTTAAAAACTCACCCACAAAGTTGATTGTCAGTGGCATACCCACCGAAGCCATCATCATCACACCAAAAAGTGTTGCATAACGCGGCATAGAGTGTGCCAACCCACCAAACTCACTCATAATCTTTGTATGGCGTCGATCATAAATCACACCCACAAGCAAGAAGAGTGCTCCTGCGACTACACCGTGCCCAAGCATCAAGAAAATTGAACCTGAAACACCCTCAACATTTAAAGCAAAAGTACCAATAATAATAATACCCATGTGCGATACAGAACTGTATGCAATCACCTGTTTAATATCTTTTTGTCCATAAGCAACCATCGCTGTATAAATAACCATAATAATCGCAAGTACTGCAATCGGGTACATAAAAAAGACCGAAGCATCAGGGAAAAGTGGTAATGAAAAACGGATAAACGCATAGGTTCCCATTTTAAGCAAAATTGCTGCAAGAATCACAGAACCTATCGTTGGTGCTTGACCGTGCGCATATGGTAGCCAAGTATGAAATGGAAACATTGGCACCTTAATAGCAAACCCGAGGAAAAATGCAGCAAAAAGCCATAACTGTAAATTCTCTGGTAAAATCAATCGATACCAATCTAAGATTGCAAAACTCCATTCTCCTGTTGCTTGATTGTAAAAATAAGCCATAAAAAGCATTCCTACAAGCATTACAAGGGAACCTGTAAAAGTGTATAAAAAGAATTTAATCGAAGCATAAACACGCAGTGGTCCACCCCATGCACCGATGATATATAACATCGGTACAAGCGAGAGTTCCCAAAATACATAAAATACAATTGCATCAAGTGCAGCAAAGACACCTGACATTGTCATCTGTAAAACAAGCAGTGTGATAATCATATTTTTAAGATCTTTTATTTCACCTAAAGATGCAATACCAATGAGTGTCACAAATGTAGAAAGAATGATAATAAAAATAGAAATACCATCAACACCTAAAGTATAATTAATCCCAAATGATGGAATCAAAGGAATACTTTCCATAAACTGCATACCTGATGATTGACCATCAAATGCAAACCACAGCCATAAAGCAAGTGCAAATTCGATTGCAGAAACAGCAATACCATAAGCACGAATACTCTCTTTTTGTACCATGACTCCAAATAGTGCTGCCACTACTGGAAAAAATATTAAAATTGATAAGATATGATCAATCATAGATTAAACTCCTAAACCTGATAGAATTGCTAAAATTCCATCAGAATATCTAACTGCAAGTCCAAAAACTACAGCTAATGACAATAACACAAGTAGTCCTGCAACCATCCATTTAAGCATAGTCGAGAGGTTACCATTTTGCATTGTACTTGTTTTATCACCAGTATTATACACAATACCTGCAATACCATCAACACTTGCATCCACTATTTTCATATCGACATGTGTCCAGAAAAGCTCAGACATCTCTTTGTATGGAGTTACAAGGTATTTATCGTATGCATATGGAATATAGTACTGATTAATCAATAGTTTA
>JALWON010000059.1 GCA_027083475.1 Sulfurimonas sp. | reverse complement strand
CAGGCATCGCAAATACCATTAAAGACAATACTACTCGTCTCTAAGCGAAACTTACTTATCTTTGCGACTTCTTGGTAGAGGGAGGCTGTATCTAAAAAAATATCTACAATTGCATGACACTTTTTACACACAACATGTGAATGTTCTTGTTTTATCAATTCATATACATTTTTGTTGTTCTCAAGCTGTACTTCTGTAAGAAAATTTTTCTCTAACATAAGATTAATATTTTTATAGACTGTTGCCAAAGAGAGGGAAGGGAAACTTTTTTGTAAAGCAGTGTAAAGTGCATCAATACTAAGATGACCATAAGAAGAAAACAGATTCACAATCTCTATTCTCTGTGGGGTCACAGTAAGCTGATGACTTTTTAATAATTTGATAACACTTGACATATACATTTACCTATAAATATTTCTGATATTGTACCAAATTATTCTTTACTCAAAGTTATTTTCTATAAATAATAATTGTCCTTTATAAAAAGTAACGAATGGAAGCAAATCCATATACTTTTGTTTGTGCTATCTGAGTCACTTCTTTTTCATGCACAATCCCTCCTAAGGCAAAAACCTTTATAGAGTTCATCTTCAACAATGCTTCTAAATCTTCTACTCCTTTTGGTTCTCCCTTATTTGGAGTAGAAAAAATAGGACTATATGTCACATAATCAGCACCAAAAACTTCTGCTTTTTTCACTTCTTCTTGTGTATGAGTACTGATTATGACTTCTCTGTTTTTTGCTTTGGCTTCTTGAATACTATGAAAATTTTTTCCTGAGAAGTGCACACCTGTTATACCCAATTCGCAAGCAACATCAAGAGCATCATGCACAAAAGCTTTACTTTGAGGATATTTTTGCATTATCTCAGCAAAGACAATAGCTAAAGCCTTGTAATTTGCTGTCTCTTTATCGCGTAGAAGAACAAAATCGGGACGATGTTTTTGTATTTGCACTTCAAGTTTTTGTGCAAATAGAGAGGGAGTATCTGTATAAAACTCTGGAGATGTGATAAGGTATTTTTTCACTTTTATCTCAAAAGTGGGTTTTGAAAATCCACAGGTTTTGCATCAACCCCAAGAGCATATCTTTGTGCCATTGCATTGACATGGTAATTGATTCTATTGAGCAAATAGCATTCTGGGGCACTATACTTTGCGAGAGACTCTTGTATAAACTCTTGTAAAAATGCCAAACTCTCCTCTTCTGAATCAAAACAAATCTCTGCGATGAGTGCTTGAATGGTGTCATACTCATCCCCGCATGCAGATAAAAAATCATACGACAAATCGATGGTTTTCATCGTATCAAGTGCTTTTGAAAAGGCAAAATGATTATAGAGCATACATGCTACAAAGTACTCTATGTCTGAACTCTCAAATTCACTATACTGCTTCTCTTCATCTTGAAAATGTGTATGCCAAATACTTAAAACTTGTTCTATTTTTGCTTTCATGCTTCTACTCTTCTTGGAAAATATTTTTGTATTATACACAAAATAGTGATATACTTTAAAAATGATAAAGGCAACAACACACAGAGAACTCAGCATCTTACTCAACAACACAAATAAAGCCTTGGAGCATGTTATCAAAGAGAGTGCTCCCTCAGCATTAAAAACAGTATCGCAATCCAAAGATTTACAATCCATTATCAACTCTGTTTTACAAGAAGCAGGTAAAAACAGTGCTAGCAATTCCGCCCTGCTCAATCTTGTCAAAAACAATCCAACACTCAAAAACCTAGGGGCATCTGCACAAACCATTGCCGATATTATTGCCACCCTTAAAGCAGAAAAAAACCCACTTCCCATAGAAAAAACGCTTCAAAAGTTTTTTGTTGATATTCAAGACCTCAAAGGGAGTACTTTAAAAGAGAAGCTCCACAACTCCGGACTCTTTTTAGAATCCAAACTTAAACATATTATGCAACTCACAACTACAAACAAAG
>JALWON010000058.1 GCA_027083475.1 Sulfurimonas sp. | reverse complement strand
TGCGGTTTATTGTACACACTTTCATACTCTAAAATTTCCTTTGTGGCTTCAACACCATCTAAGAAAGGCATTTGAATATCCATAAAAACGATGTCATACTCATTATCTTTGCGTTTTTGGAAGGCTTCAAGCCCATTGGAAGCTATACTTACAGTGAGTCCCATTGACTCTAAAGTACGTTTAATAAGTTTTTGGTTAATAATATTATCTTCAGCTACCAATACTTTTGCATCAAAACTCGAAAGATTTTCAGTGACTGCTACAGGAGCTGCATTTTGTGCAACAGCTTCAGGAACAACTTCTGCTTCTACTTGTACTTCAGGTTTTTTCTCATATTTTTTATAATTCTCTAAAGCCTGTTGAATTTTAGAGTTGTTGAGTGGTTCGTAAATAACCTTATGAATATCAAGATTTTTCGAATCAATCACTTTCATATAATTTGATTTTGTGAGTAAGACAAGCTGTGCATTTGTATTGGCATAAGCGATTAAACTCGCTTCATCAGCATACTCATAATCAACAAATACCAAATCATACTCTGTAGATTTTTGTAAGTACTCAAGCTCATCATAATCTTTAAATGAAGTATGGGCAACACCATAGAAATCTAAATATTCACGTAAATAGACTGCTTGTTTTTTATTTTTTGTCATTGAGTCTAACACAAGTGCATTCAGATGTGAGAAAGTCTCTTTTTTGGATTCTGCTGAGACTTCTATCTCTTCAAAATCAAGGGTAAAGAAGAAAGTTGTTCCTTTTCCTGTTTCACTATGAAGGTCGAGTTGTCCCCCCATTAACTCAATAAAGTTACTAGAAATCGTGAGTCCAAGCCCTGTACCACCATATTTTCTTGTAATAGAAGTATCGGCTTGGGAGAAAGCTTCAAATATTCTCGCTTTTTGCTCACTCGTTACACCAATTCCACTATCTTGCACCTCAAATTTCACCCTTGTAATCCCAGTAAATTCTGTTGGTACTTTTCTGATGTCCACATTAATAGAACCGGCACTACTTGTAAACTTGACAGCATTTGAAAGAAGGTTAATGATAACTTCTTTAATTTTTGTTGGATCCCCTTTGAGTGAATTTTCTAGTAATGGGTCAATAAAACAACTCAAATCAATATGTTTTTCACTCGCACGTACAGCATAAACCTCAACAGCACTCTCAAACTCTTTAATTGGGTTAAAGACAACATCCTCAATTTCAAGTTTATTACTCTCAATTTTAGAAAGGTCTAAGATATTGTTAATAATTTCAAGAAGATTTTCCGAACTTTTTTCAATAATCTCTACAAATTCACCCTGCTCTTCTTCAAGATCTGTATCTTTTAAAAGCTCTGTAAAACCAACGATACCATTGAGTGGTGTTCGAATTTCATGCGACATATTTGCCAAGAACATTGATTTTGCTTCACTTGCATCGAGTGCAGTTTCTTTATCTTTTTTTGCCTGTTCAACAATTTTTTCAATCAATCGGTAGGCTTGTTCTGTTCCATCTGTTGTATTAAGATTTACCTCTACATGTTCATCCGCATCTGTTGAAGCAACAATCTTTTTGAGTAAATCTTCCAAGTTGAGGACATTTCTTGCAATCTCATTTGAAAGCAAATACCCAAGAATAGATAAAATAAAGATGAGTGCCCATACAGAAATTGCAGCGACAAGGAAAAGATAGGCTTTCTCTTTCACCATCTGTGCTTTTTTCTCTATAAAAAGAGAAATAATAGTTTCAGCATTCGTCAGTACACGCTCTTTTTCTCGTAACATTTTTTTCCATGACTCTACATCTGTTGTAAAACCACCACTGACAATACTTGCAAATATATTTGATCTTTGAAAATTAATCTTATGAAATAACTCACGGTTTTTTGGACTCTTAAAAAGAGTGTCTAAACGCTTCACAAGCAGACTGTTTTCAAGATTGTCATATTGGATTGCATCTGATTTTGCAATTAAAGCAATCCATTCATTGAGCTTTTGCTCTTGCAAAGTGTTGTGCTTTTGCACAACATCCGCAACAAAATTTCTCTCCGCAGCAGTAGACTTTCTTGCCCGCTCTAAAGAAGTATAGGCAATGGCAAGTTGGTTAATCTCTGGATCGAGTTGGTATGCGGTTAATTCTTCTGTCTCAATATACTTTTTGGCGACTACATACTCATTATATGAGTTATATACAACATAACTTGTTACAAGTAACAAGATAACGATTGGAAAAAGACTAATTAATCGAAGTCTGTTTTTTAATCCTAAATTCATCTTTAAGACCTTATTTTGAGATTTGTTTTATCATGGCTTCAAGATTTCTCAAAGCTGCTAGTGCACTATTTTTATCTGACATTTTAATAATAACATCTAAATCAGATGTTAAGTCTTTAATATACATACTTTCACTCATACTCTTCAGAAGTAATGCTTTTTTTCGAGAGAGTTGTGCATCATCTAAGGCTAATGCCTCTTTTATCTCTTCAAGAATCAAGAATGCTTCTTGCAAATAATCATCAAAGAGTTCATTAAATGTCTCACTATCTAAGCCTATTTCACTGGCTGCTACTGTTTTTGAGTAACTTACATTAACTGCAGGAACCTCAACTGCAGGAACTTCTACAACTGCTTCATCAGCGAGAGGAATGAGTTCTGTTGCATCTTCTTCCTCTTTAAAATCTAACACAAAATCATCATCATTAAAATCTAGCGTGTTTACTTCACTTGGCACTTCATCGACTGGAGCTTGTGCTGTGGCAACATTTTGTGCCTTCTCGCCTGCAAGCTGCGCAACAATATAATAAAATTGTTGGAGATTTTTCTTAATAACTGCCGTATCCTTAGAAGTATTTACAATACAAAGTCTGTCATACGCATTTTCTATACGTAAATTCCCTGCGACACCTTTGAGCTTGTGAGAAAGCGATGCGACAGTCGGAATGTCTCCTTTTGATAAAGCATCAAAGAGTTCTGGTTCAAACTCTTTTGCCTGTGCAATAAAATCTTCAATAAACTCTTCAATTAAATCAATTGGTAATCCAAGCTCATCAGATGCTAATTGTGGATCAAAGAGATAATCATCCTCTTGAGGAATAAAAGTCTCCTCTTCTTGCTCTAAAGCAACTTCAAGCGGTTTCTCCTCAATAGGCTCTACTTGAGGAGCCTCAGCAACCTGAGGTGTCTGAGGTGTAGGAAGCGGTGGTTCCTCAAATGGCATATCATCAAGTAAAATGGATGCTTCTTGTGCTGTATCACCGAGAAGTTCTTCTTCATCTAAAAGTAAATTGACTGCAGGTTTTGTATAGAGTTCTCTTTTGGGCTCTGTGACTGGAGGAGGAGTTGGTGCTGTCTCTACTATATCAACAAGCACTTCCTCTCCTGTATCTCCAGAAATTTGCTTGAGATTGTTGAGTTGTATTATGTATGATTTTTCTTGTGGGCTTTGTGTAAGGTATATGCTTGTAATAGCAATATTGGCCGTAAAAGTTTTTGCATTGATTTGAATCATCACCTGTGATTCTTCTATGGACTCTGCACAATTAGCAAAATCAATCCAATGGACATGTTGAAAATTATGCACATAGCCTGGTTTTTTCACAAAAAAGTCTGCAAAATCCTTCTGCTTTGCTTGTAGTTGTGCTAAGTTTGAAAACCCAAAAATTTTAAGATACTCTTCATCGATTCCAATAAACTCTTTTTCAGAACTATAAATCAACATTTTTCATGTTCTCCCTTAAGCTTCTTCGCGCATTTTATTGTAAATCTCTTCTATCTCTAAAATATTTTTTGGTGTTGTATTTTTACGAACGGCAATGTAGCCGCTAATCACGCCATCATCATCTTTGATTGGAAGTATTTCAGTATCAACCCAGTAATAGAGCCCATCTTTGCGTAAATTTTTCACAAGCCCATTCCAAACTTGCCCCGATTGAATAGTTTGCCACATCTTCGCAAAAAGTTTTTTTGGCATATCAGGATGCCGTATGATATTATGTGGGCTTCCCACAAGCTCATCCGCTGTATAACCAGAAATTTCACAAAACCTTTTATTTGCATATGTAATGACACCTTGGGCATCTGTTTGACTGATGATTACTTTACCCTCAAAGGTATATTCTTGATTCTTAGGGGTTACTTTACTCATATAAAAACCTTACATTAGTGATTTGCTCTTTACATACTATCATAAAGGAATAAAAATAAAACTTATTCATAAAAATTCTTTATGATATTAGCATCTTTGATACTTAAAACCGCACTTATCTCCGCAACACTTCTCGTTTTCACTGTTTCAAATGTGCCAAAATGTTTCAATAATTTAACAATTTTTGCCTGAGAGATACCTTTTAAAGCTAAAAGTTTGCTCTCTTGATCCATTTTGAGTTTTGTTTTTTTATGAAAAGTTATGGCACTTCTATGGGCTTCATCTCTTAAGTTTTGTACCCATTGCAACCTTTTATCACTCTCTTTGAGTCTCAATTCTTCTGCTTTTGTATGCAAAATATCTTTTGCTTTGCCTTTTGCACGATGTGATTTTGCATCAATCTTTTCTTTGGAAATTGCTATCACATCAAAATTTGCTCCACTTGATGATAAAATATCTTGTGCAAGTTTTAAGAGTGTTGCTCCACCATCAATGACCCATAAATCGGGAGGAGAATTTTTTGCAAAACTCTCTACCCTTCGCGATAATGTTTCTCGCATTTGTGCATATTCATCTTTTACTTGTAGATGATATGTCCGATAACTTTTTTTATCAAATTTTCCATTCTCATACACTATCATCGCCCCTACTGTTGCCATGCCTGCCATATGCGAGTTATCAAATACCTCTACTCTGTAGGGGATATTTTCTAAGTGAAGTAATGCTTTTACATCTTCCAATAATTTTGTATCAAGTTCCTTTTTATCGCGTTTGAGCAGTTCCATAGCATTGAGTCGGGCAAGTTCAATCAGCTGTTTTTTCTTGCCGCGTTTTGGAGCATCTATTTGTGCTTTTTTCCCAAAGAATTGGCTTAAGTATGCTTTCATACTCTCCAATCCTTCAAACACCTCACCCAAAAGAATAGGAGCAATAATAGGTGGTTTTTCTCTGCTGTAAAAATCGAGTAACACCCGTGTATAACTCTCATCTTTATCAAACCCCTCATGCAGGGGAATAAAATCATGAGAAGAGGAGATGATTTTGCCATAACGCATAAAAATACGCACAACAACAGCCCGTGTTGCGGCAGCATGAATCACAAAAATATCATAATTTTCATCTGTAGCAAAATCAATGTCACTCTTTATCTCTGAGCGGGAAATCCGCTCCATTCTATCGCGAATCTCTCCTGCCTCCTCAAAACGCAACTCCTCTGCATAAAATTCCATCGTTTTTTCAAGTTTTTGCAGTAAAATTTTTTTATTTTTTATCAAAGTAACTGCTAAATCGACCTCTTTTTTATAATGTTCTTGAGAAATTGGAAGCGCACAAGGCCCCAAACACTTCTCTATTTGATAATACAAACAGAGCTTTTTTGAGCCTAAACAGGCTTTTTTTTGAACCAATTTACATATATCATATACCGAATTTAAAATATCTCTTGCACCCACAGAAAAAGGGCCATAATAAACAATATCTTTGCTTTTGAGTATTTTACGAGTAATGTCAAAACGGGGGTATTTTTGTGATTTGTCCATATAAATGTATGGGTAGGTTTTATCATCGCGGAGTAAAATATTGTATTTTGGATTAAGTTGTTTGATGAGTGAATTTTCAAGTATCAAAGCATCATGTTCACTTTTTACAACTAGGTATTGCATACTCACCGTCTGTTCTATCATGCTTTTGATACGCAAAGAGAGTTGTGCAGAG
Organism: Sulfurimonas sp.; assembly: GCA_027083475.1. GTDB lineage: Bacteria > Campylobacterota > Campylobacteria > Campylobacterales > Sulfurimonadaceae > Sulfurimonas. The sequence continues at coordinate 2,135 of JALWON010000058.1, read as the reverse complement.
GGACCAAGACGAGGGGTAAATTGCCAATACGATTTGACACGATTACTTAAATTTTTTGCTTTTCCTATATAGAGAAGATGCCCATTCTTATCAAAATACTGGTAAATACCTGCCGATGAGGGGAGTTGTTTTATGCTTGCTTCAAGTGTCATGGTGTATTATATCAAATAAGTACCTCTCCATAAATAAAACCAAGTAACAGAGGTTTACAATGATGCTAAGTACAAGGCGAAAGTGTGCAGGAGCTACGAGTAGCTTCAAGCGCTTTTAACGAAGTAATTGGTATCATTGTAAACCTCCCTACGGGCGGAGAGGTACTTATATATTTTAAAGGGCGAGTGTGACACGACTAAAAACTATTTTGATGCTTTTTTCTTTTGCGAGCTTTTTCCTTGGGATGAGTGCTTGTGGCTATAAGGCACCCCCATACTATCAAGAAGCAGCACCAAAAACAGATAAAAATGTAAAATTTATTTTACAAAAAAAAGAGTTTTCTGACACGAATGCTACGAGTTGCGAGAGTCAATGATGCAGTATGATGTTATCATTATCGGTGCTGGAGTTGCTGGTTTATATGCAAGTATGAACCTGCCTAAGGCAAAAAAAGTTCTACTCATTAACAAACGTGAAACTTTTAAATGCAACACTTTTTATGCACAAGGCGGTGTTGCCCTTGCTCCCAATGCAGCCGATATTCCTGTACATATTCAAGATACACTTGATGCAGGTTCGGGACTCTGTAAAAAAGAAGCCGTTGAACTTTTAAGTGAAAATTCAAAGGCAGCCATAGATAGACTCATAGAAAATGGTTTTGAATTTGACAAAGGAGCCAATGGCGAGCTGCTTTACACAAAAGAGGCTGCCCACTCTTGTGCACGCATTTTACATGCTGGCGGCGATGCAACGGGACGGTATCTGCACCATTTTTTACTTGAACAAAATACACATGCCATGCTTGGAAATGCCCGTGTTGTCGATTTGCTTATAAAGGATGGTGTTTGCTATGGTGTCACTGTTTTAGATCATAGAGAAGTACGCAATATTTATGCACGCGATGTTATTATTGCCAGTGGTGGGGTGGGGTCTTTGTATGAGTACCACACAAATGCCCCTACCATCAGTGCCGATATGCAAGGGCTTTGTGTTGAAAAAGGCATAGAACTTGAACACATGGAGATGCTCCAGTTTCACCCTACTGTTTTTGTCCAAAGTGCAAATGCCCAAAAACAGCTCCTCACAGAAGCACTGCGTGGTGAGGGAGCAACCATAGAAGATGAAAATGGAAGAAGATTTATGTTTGACTATGACAAACGCGGTGAACTTGCTTCGCGCGATATTGTCAGTAAATCAATTTATCGATACAAAAAAAAGACAGGACTACAAGTCTACCTTGCGTTTGATACATTTGAAGAAAAATATTTCGAGCAGAGATTTCCAAACATCTGTAAAAATCTTCGTGCCCTAGGGTACAATATACCCAAACAAAGAGTCCCTATCTCACCTGCGTTTCATTATACTATTGGGGGCATCAAAACAGACTTGAATGCCAAAGTACCAAGTGTAAAACACCTTTATGCAGTTGGCGAAGTGGCTTCTACTGGAGTCCATGGGGCAAATCGTCTTGCTTCTAACTCTCTACTTGAAGGACTTGTTTTTGCACAACGGGCGGCCGCTGACATCTTAAACAATACCCAAGAGAAAACATTTATACCCTTTGATGTCACCCAAGAGTTAATGAGTCACAAGAATGATAAAGTCAAAAAAAATCAACTCCGCCACATTATGTGGGAAAATGTCTCCATTATAAGAACAAATAATGGATTAAATGATGCGTTAAGCACAATTAATGCTCTTTTAAATGAAAAAATTGGTAGACTACTAAAATTTCGTTTACTCACAGCTAGAGAAATAGTGCTCAGTGCACTGCAAAGAAAAGAATCCATAGGGGTTCATACCATACAAGAGGAGAATTAAATGGAACATAGTTCAATGACAGAGGGTGTTGTGCAGGCTGTACAACATGCTTCAACAGATGTAAATTTAGCTACAACATGGGTCGGATGGCTCAGTTTAGCTGTTTTTGTAATAGCTTATTATTTTATTGCAACAGAAGATAAGTACGAGGTAAACAAAGC
>JALWON010000057.1 GCA_027083475.1 Sulfurimonas sp. | reverse complement strand
TCCAAAAACACTCCAAAAGAAGATACAAAAAAAGATAAAGCATGGAGCCATAGGTATCATCACACAACCTGTCTATGATTTGGAAAATGCAAAACTACTCCTACAAATGAAAGAGGATGCCAACCGTGCATGTTGTCCTGACAAGAAAAAAGCAGAACTTATTTTTGGTATTTTTCCCATCACAAAACTCCGCACGGCACAGTTTTTATCTGCCCATGTTCCAGGGATAAATGTTCCTGATATTTGGATAGAAAAACTCAGAATTGCTCATGAAAATGGGGGTGCAGAAGAGGAGTATAAAGTTGGATTTGAACTTAGTAAAAACCTCTTTGAAGAGCTTAAGACTTTTCATCCAAAAATCCACCTCATGACAGCAAACCAATTCCAAATAGCAAAAGATATTTTAGTATAAAAGGACAGATATGATTGATTTAAAACTACTCCAAAAAGATTTCGAAACGATGAGCAAAAAACTCCAAAGAAAGGGTGTAGATGCCACACTTTTAGAACAGCTCAAAGTAAAAAATGAAACACTCAAACTGGCAAAAACTGCATTTGAAACACTCCAAGCGGCACAAAATGCTATGAGTAAAGAGTTTGGCATCTATAAACGCGAAGGTAAAGATATATCTGAACTCAAAGCAAGAGTGGATGCAAACAAGATAAAAGTCGCAGAGGCAATAGAAGTCCAACGCGAAGCACAAGAAGAACTTGAGAAAATGGCTATGGCTATTCCTAATGTTCCAGATGACAGTGTGCCAGATGGTGCCGATGAAGCAGATAATGTTGAGCTCAAAAAAGTACTGACACCTCGTGAGTTTAGCTTTACGCCAAAAGAGCACTGGGAACTTGCAGAAAAAAATGGGTGGATAGACTTTGAACGCGGTGTCAAACTTGCAACAAGTCGTTTCTCAGTAAGCTTTGGCATGGGAGCGAGACTTGAACGTGCACTTATAAACTTCATGCTTGATTTTAACCGTGAACGTGGCTTTGAAGAGGTGAGTGTCCCTGCCCTTGTAAACAGAACAGCACTTGAGGGAACAGGACAACTTCCAAAATTTGAAGAAGATTTATACAAAATGGAGTCTCAAGAACTTTTCCTCATTCCAACAGCAGAAGTACCTGTTACAAACCTCTACCAAGATGAAATTTTATCTGCTGATGAACTTCCAAAACGCATGACAGCCTACACTTCATGTTTTCGAAAAGAAGCAGGTGCTGCAGGACGCGACACACGTGGAATGATACGCCAACACCAATTTCATAAGGTAGAGCTCGTAGCCATAACAACACCAGATACCAGCGAAATTATGTTTGAACAGATGGTAAACTGTGCTTCAGATATTTTAACAGCACTCGAACTCCCGCATAGACTTGTGAACTTATGTACCGGCGATTTAGGTTTCTCAGCAGCACACACAACCGACATCGAAGTGTGGCTCCCAGGACAAAACCAATACCGTGAGATAAGCTCCATCTCAAACACAAGAGCGTTCCAAGCAAGACGTGCAAAAATCCGTTATAAAAACGGCAAGAAAAATGAGATGGTACATACCTTGAATGGAAGTTCTTTAGCAGTTGGAAGAACCTTAGTCGCCATTATGGAAAACTACCAAAATGAAGATGGAAGCATTGATATTCCTCAGGTTTTAAAGCCTTATTTAGGGATGTAGCTTGTTAGACGGGAGAAAAAGAGCCAATCTAAAACATGGCATGAGTGTTGCCATAGTCCTCAAACAAGATCAAGACACAGGATACCTCACAGATGGCATCATCCGTGACATCCTCACAAAATCAACGACTCATCCCCATGGTATAAAAGTACGGCTTATGAGTGGAGAAGTTGGGCGTGTGAAAGAGGTTTATTAAGAGGTTTAGAAAATACTCAAATTCATCACTTCAGTTGATACTGTATAGGTACTTTTAAAAAAAGCTTTTCTTGTGGTTTTGGGAATTTTCCAGATA
>JALWON010000056.1 GCA_027083475.1 Sulfurimonas sp. | reverse complement strand
TGTTTCAACCCTATGCTCCTCTTCAAATCGCCAATGTCAAGATACCACTTACAGAGGGTGTACTGCCTGCCAACAAAGCAAAAATGGCACATAAGATGTCTGATTTTGTAGATGAATTTATGCTCAATGGCACCTCAATAGAAGATTTTTTTACAAAAAACAGTGCGCATTTAAAAGCATTTATTACAGCACATTTACAAAAAGATAATTATGCCATTATTGACACCCTTATCCATCAAAAATCAAATACACAAGATGTTTCCAACAAGGTCATCACCCTGCTCTTTACTTTCCTTGAAAACAATGAAACACTCATCAGTGAAAAACTTTTCACACTCTCTATGTCCTACTATGAGAAACGCAAGACTTATGCGCAAGAAGCGTCTTCTTTTGTTTTTAACAAAGCCATGCAGATGGATTTAAGCCCCTTTTTGTATGAACAATTTAGACGCCATCTCAATCAAGAAAAATCACTGCGTTTTCTCGAGCATGATGTCACAACACAATTGAACAATTTTCGAGATGCTCAATTTAACAAGCTCCTTTATTTGCTCAAGAATGAAGCAGCATTTACAAAAATGCTCACACATGCAGAAGCTCATTTTGCACTTTTCATCCAAAAGCATTCCCTCAATACACTCTTAAACACTCATATAAAACAAACCATTACAACCAAAGCGAATGAGGCTTTAATCACACTCTTTTATGGGCATGGTACCATTAATGAATTCTTAAACTTTTTCACCAAGGGTGAGTTTGGGAAAAACACACGTTTGAGTGATATGATAAACGGTATGCTGCCAGAGATTATTAGAAGAAATCTGCATCGTATTATGGATGAAGCGGTTTTGCCTGCATTACGAGAAAACAAAAAACTGATCCGTAAAGAAATCATGAAAAAAGTCCCTTTTGGTGCAGGCTGGGTTGTCAAACGTGACATCAATAGAACTATTGATATTATTTTAGATGAAAAAGTTCCCCATTTTTTAGAAGAAAAACTCGAAGAGATCCATCGCATCATTCTGAAGGTACTCGATACCCAAATGAAAGATTTAGGCTATAGAGAGGATATCATTAAACAAAAAAAGGTTGATGATTTAATCAGCTCTATTTTAGCAAGTGAAACATTTAATGCCTCTTTACAAAAAAGTATGGCTGTTTTTATGGAGACACTTTTTGCAATGCAACTCAAAGAGATTCTTGCTATTTTACATATCAATTCACTGCAAGATATTTACAAACTGCTCAAACCACAAGCCACAATCATTATGCACACTCTCGCAAAAAATCTCTCCACAAACAAAGCAGCAATCTTTGAGATACTCCATACCCTTATCAATGCAACAATTATTCCCGATATTTTAAACAATACGCGAATAAAAGATATACTCAAAAATGTTGATAAAGCGATGCTTTACAGAGAATTTGCCCACCTCCAAGAAAATTTAAAAGCATCTCCCGCTATCAGCCAAGCATTTCAAAAGCTTCTTGACGCTTTTATTGCATCTTTTTTAGAGGAGGAATTTTTAGATCCAAAAGTATTTAAAAAAGATTTACAGGTGTTTCTCCGAACAATTATAAAAGAGAAAGAAAATCTCCATGGCGTTTTATTTGCATTTTTTCAAAGCCTGCTTACAAATCTGAATGCACTCCTTGATACAAAACTCAAAGACAACACCCTGCAAATCATTATAAATGCAGCTTTTGAGAGTATGAGTACCCATATCGCAGAGCTTTTGCATGCAGTAGATTTTAAAAAGGTCATCACAAAAGAAATCAATGCCATGCATCCAAAAGAGCTTGAAGATATGTTTTACTCCTTTGCAGGACCTTATTTTCATAAACTTATTCTCTATGGTTCACTTGGATTTTTCTTTGGACTTTTCACTCTTATAGAACTTTAAAGTTGCGTTTAATCATTTGCTTTGTATAATACTGCCAAACAATAAGTAATAAAGGATTTATTAATGGCTAAATACACAGAATTAACTGGTGCAAATTTTGAAGCAACACTTGCAGAGGGTGTATCTCTTGTAGACTTTTGGGCTCCATGGTGTGGACCTTGTCGTATGATTGCTCCTGTAATCGAAGAATTAGCAGAAGATTATGATGGCAAAGCAAACATTTGTAAAGTAAATACAGATGAAGAGCAAGAGATTGCTGTAAAATTTGGAATTCGTTCTATTCCAACTATCATGTTTTTCAAAAATGGTGAGATGGTAGACCAAATCGTTGGTGCGCAAAGTAAAGCGGCATTAGCTTCTAAAATAGACGCTCTTTTAGCGTAACTTCTAGGCTCAAATGGCAAAGCAAAGAGGCAAAAGCTTCTTATCGCTTTCAACTATTTTAGCATCTTTTTTCGGTGCGGCAATGATTGCCGCTGCCTTTGCCTACTTCAACTACAAATTTTCAGAGTACAAATTTATCAATTTTAAAGAGTGGACATTTTACGAAAAAAGTGACCTTTTTGTTCCAAAGGCAGAGAAGTACCTTGTCGTGTTTTACTCCTCTAAAGAGCGAGACACTATGCAACTTTTGGCACAAACAAAACTGAAACTTCCAATTTTAGCAATTGATTACTATAACCAAGTCCAAAAAAACACACAAACGACAACTTTCTTAAGAAGTGGAACTAAAACATCTCTTAATTTTATACAGAGATTTAACATATATAATGCTCCCTCTATCTTTATTATAAAAAAGAGTAAGGGAGCACTTTACAAGCAAGACAGTATGATTAGAAAATTAGATAATCTCAAAGAATTAAGCAAAAATATACATACATTATAAAGGAGATACAATGGCAATATTAGACTGTGCAATCATAGGCGGAGGTCCAGCAGGACTCACAGCAGGACTCTATACAACTCGCGGTGGTTTAGAAAATGTCACCATGTTTGAAAAAGGGCTTCCTGGCGGGCAGATTATGAACTCTTCTGAAATAGAGAACTACCCTGGTGTGACAGGCGAAATTACAGGCATGGAGCTCATGACACCATGGCCCGAGCAGTGTCAAAAGTTTGGACTCAAACATGAGATGGTAAACATCACTCGTGTAAGTAAATCGGGAGATATTTTCACTATTCATAAAGAAGATGGTACAACAGCAGAAGCACATAGTGTTATCATAGGAACAGGTTCTTCCCCTCGTCGTGCTGGTTTTAAGGGTGAAGATGAATTTTTTGGTCGTGGTGTAAGTACCTGTGCTACTTGTGATGGCTTTTTTTACAAAGGGAAAGAGGTTGCGGTAATAGGTGGTGGAGATACTGCGCTTGAAGAGGCACTCTACCTCGCGAAACTCTGTACAAAAGTCTACCTTGTGCATCGTCGTGACACTTTCCGTGCAGCACCAAACACCATTAAACGTGTCAAAAATACGCAAAATATTGAACTTGTACTCAACAGCTCTCCTGATGAAGTCTATGGCGACAACATGGGTGTCACAGGGCTTCGAGTAAAAAATAAAGCAGGAGAGACACGAGAAATAGTCGTACCGGGTGTCTTTACCTTTGTCGGCAATGACATCAACAACGAAACCCTCATACAAGAAGATGGCAGCTTTTTGTGTGACATCAATGAACTCGGACAAGTAAAAGTGACCTTAAAAATGGAAACATCTACCCCAGGTCTTTTTGCAACAGGCGACATGCGCCAAGATGCACCAAAACAAGTTGTCAGTGCAGCAGGCGATGGAGCAGTAGCCGCACTGAGTGCTATCTCTTATGTGGATGAGCTTTTAAACTAACTATTTGTTAGAATAGCTGTCCTCATGTCATGAGTTCAGCACAAGATTTTAATTGCACTGTATCTCCAGCATTAAAATTCACTTTCATAAATAGGCATATTCAAACTCATACTCAAAAACATTCAAGTATATAACTATTAAATTATACTATAATACAAGGAATTATTTAAGGATACTCCATGAAACTTATTGCTTTACTTCTTTTCTTGCACTCGCTTCTCTTCTCAATGCCTGCATTTATAACACCTCAAGAGTTACGTGAGGCTATGACAAAAGAGAAAATTATTCTGCTTGACACAACAGATGCACAAACATTTGCACAAGGGCACATTCCAACAGCTCAACGAGTTTCTATAAAAGATTTTCGCCACCAAGAGGGTGCTTACCAACTTATGAATAGCCCACAAAAAATAGAAAAAATTGCTCAGAGTTTAGGCATAAACAATAACTCTAGAGTAGTGCTCTATGGACACAACAAACCAAAAGAGTTACTTAAAGCTTCTTATATCGCTATGGCACTCATTACAAATGGTTTAAAAGAGGTCTCCATCCTTGATGGTGGCTACCCTGAGTGGCTTTTTCATTACGATGGATTTATCTCCAAAGAGTCCCGCAAACCAAAAGCAGGACATTTTAATGCAAAATATAATCCCAATACCTTAGTAGATTTAGAGTATGTCAAAAAACATATTGGGAAAGTCCCAATGATAGAAGCAAGACCCCTGCGTTTTTATAATGCAGAGGCACAATCTAAAGGGGTACGCAGACTTGGGCATATTAAGGGAGCAACAAGTAGTGCTTGGGCAGATAAACTTGACAATGACTACTGTATAAAACCAAAAGAAGAGTTACAAAGCATCTATAAACTCGATCCAAAAAAAGAGGTAATTACTTACTGTACTGGCGGTTTAGAAGCTTCTATGAACTGGTATATTCTCTCTCAGCATCTTCATTTCAAAGATGTAAAACTCTACGATGCATCAATGAGAGAATGGGGTAACAGAGATGACACACCTATGGAAAAATAAGGCAGATTTACTTTTACTTCTTGTCTTACTTTTAAGTGTTCCACTCTTTTTTGTTTTTGAAAAAACAACAACACTTGTCTGGACGGTTCTTGTTCCTCTCCTCCCTATAGGGATTATCGTCATGGGGTTTTCCCGCTGGCGTGATAGCTGTCCACTTGCAGAATTTTCTAAAATTGCACAGCGCATTACTCTGTTTCAGAAAAAAAAAGTGCCTGCATGGGTAGAAAAAAACCTCTATGCTATTCAGTACTTTGCCCTTTTTATCGGACTGACTCTGCGTTTAACGATTTTAAATTTTAATCATTACTATCTTCTTGTTTTTTTTGTTTTTATCTTTTTGGCTGCCTTTGTAACAAACATTATTTATACAGGCAAAAGTTGGTGTAATTACTTTTGCCCTGTGGGTGTAGTAGAGCGTATCTATACTATCTCCAATGCAGGAAATTATATGCGTAACTCTGCATGTACTACTTGTACTGCCTGCACAAAAAATTGTCCCGATATTGACATGGAGAGTAACTACTGGAAACAGAGCCTCAACCAACAAAGAAGCTTTGCTTTTTACTCCTTTAGTGGGCTTATTTTAGGCTTTTACCTCTATTTTTATCTTGAATCTGGAAGTTTTGAGTACTACTTTAGTGGTAAATGGGCAGATATACACCTCTCTTTATCTTCAGATGGTTTCTTTTTTGCACCCTTTATTCCTGTACTCATTGCTGCACCCCTCACCCTTGCGTTTTTTGCCTCTTTGAGTTTTCTCTTTTTTTGGAGTATCGAGCGATACCTTTGGAAAAAGCAAATCTACAAAGATATAGACTTTATAACACTCAAACACCGTATGCAGGTCGTCTCCTCTTTTGTTGCGTTTAACACCTTTTATATCTTTGCAGGAGCACCTTCTTATAGTCAATACCCATTTTTTTACTCCATCCTCTACTTTTTTATCGTTGCACTCTCTTCTATGCTGCTTTATAAAGAGTTTTACAGAAAAGAGATGGATCTTGTACAAGAGCGATTTGCCCTCAAAATCATCAAAAAATGGGACAAGGCAAAAGAGATTCCAAAAGATTTAAAAGAAATCTACTACCGCTACATCAATGAAACAAAAAATAAAAAAGAGTTACTCAATACCTATAGAGAGAGTATAGAAGAGTTACTTGAAGATGGTATCTTAGATGAAAATTCTCTTGTAACCTTAGAGAAAATTCGCGAGCAGATTGGCATTAGTAAAAAAGACCATTTTAATGTTATTCGCACAATTAAACTCAAAAATGAGGAGTTGTTTGATGAAGCCTATGAGAAATCTACAGAAAAAAGGCATCAAATAGAGAGTTATAAGGGTATGATCCTCCAAGCACTCGACAGCCATACTGAATTGGAGATAGATTATATAAAATCATTGCAAAGCCAATTTCAAATTACAGATACAGAACATAAAGAGATTATGCACACTATCTTCAATACAGAAGAAAAAATTCACAACGACATTTTACAACTCTTAGAAAAGATGGATGAACTGGTGCAAACAAAAAATGCCATTTTTATTGATGATTCGCGCCCTGTCTTTTTTGTTATTTATATGATACAGAGTCAATTTCGACTTGTGACAAGAAACCTCTTTTCTCTGCTGTTTGTCATCTACAAAGATCATGCAGAGGTGTTACGCAATCTCTTAAACCTCGCAAAAGGGAATCAGGTTGCTGATGATTTTACAATCAATGAAGAGACACTCAAATTTATGGCAGAGGAAATACGCGATAAAGTGCTCATTCTCCAAGCAAACTTTTTTGCACAAAACCACAAAAAGAGTAGATATACAAATAGACTCGAAATACCACAACTCATACAACACAAATCCATAGAAATAGCTACTGCAGCACTGCTTTGCACCTATTACAAGTACCCAAAACAGCTTAAAAAAGTATCGCTCGATAGATTTTTACTCTCGCCTCACACCTTTGCCAATGAACTTGCATTAAAAATTCAAAACCATACAGAAGCACTCACACTCTATGAGCGAATGATGTATCTGAGTTCCGTCTCTATCTTTCAAAATATTCGAGTCTATGATCTTAAACTCTTAGCGGAGGCAACCAATGTGCAGCACTTTAGCAAAGAAGAGTATATTATTCGCCAAGGGGGTGTTGGCAATACACTCTTTATTATTATCAAAGGAAAAGTCGCTGTTGAAGTCAATGACAAACGCATCAACACACTAGGAGATAGAGACTATTTTGGAGATATTGCCCTCATAGGCGATACAAAAAGAGCCGCTTCCATCAAAGTCCTCCAAGATGTCCAACTTCTCACGATTTCAAAGCAGGATTTTCAACATTTTTTAAATGAAAATCCAAAAATTTACAATAAACTGATGAAAAATATCATCACAAAACTCTTAGAACTTCAAGCAAAATAACAATTCTTTTTTGGTATCATATACAAAAAGAATAAAGGCTGAACAATGATTAAAGTTGGTGTATTTGGAGCAAGTGGTCGTGTAGGAAGACTCCTTTTAGAAAATATAAAAGATGCAGAGGGAATGAGCCTGAGTAGTGTTTATGTACGAAACAACTTAGATTTTGCTATTGACCCTTCTGTCTTAGTCACCTCAGAAATGAAAGCATTTTTGAGTGCTTGTGATATTGTAATTGATTTTTCACTGCCTGAGGCTTGCGAAACACTTTTAGAACAAGCCATCAAAACACCTAAGCCCTTAGTGATAGGTACAACAGGATTAAGCCAACATCAATTAAATTTGCTCAAGCAAGCAAGTGAAATGATGCCAATACTCTATGCGACAAATATGTCCTTAGGTGTTGCCCTTCTCAATAAACTCGTTTACCAAGCTTCAGCAGCCCTTGCAGGTTTTGACATCGAGATAGTAGAGATGCACCATAAACACAAAAAAGATGCCCCAAGTGGCACAGCCCTCACACTGAGCCAATCAGCAGCGGCTGGGCGTGGGCTCGATATAGACAAGGTACGTGTCAGTGGTAGGGATGGCAACATCGGTGAACGCAGTGAAGATGAAATCGCTGTCATGGCACTTCGTGGTGGTGACATTGTTGGTCGTCATACTGTTGGGTTTTATAATGAAGGTGAGTTCATAGAACTCAACCATACAGCTACTTCAAGAAGTACCTTTAGTAAAGGAGCTCTGCGTGCTGCACAATGGCTTGCAGATAAAGAAGCTGGACTTTACTCTATAAGTGATTGTTTAGAATTAGACTAAAACATTAGTCTAATCTAACTT
>JALWON010000055.1 GCA_027083475.1 Sulfurimonas sp. | reverse complement strand
CTTTTCTTTTGGTTTTTTCTTGTCGCATTTATTCCCATTGTAATTTTAACAGCTCTCAACTATGATGCTGCGAGTAAAGGTCTCATAAAATCAGCGAAAGAAAATATTCTCTACTCCTCTGATAGTACAGCGAAATTTGTACGAAATTGGTTCTCTTCTAGGGAAAAAGATATCCAATATCTTGCAGAAAATGATACAACAACTCTTTTTTTAGAAGCCCTTAATGATGCATTTGCAGATTCGCACCAGAATCTAAAAAAATTTCTCAAAACAGATTATAAATTTCTCATAGATATGGATAACAGCCATGATATCAACAATATATTTCATATCTATACCTACATTGATGATATCTTCCTCATAGATAGACAAGGAAATATTCTTTACTCCATACAACAAAACAGCCTACTTGGTGCAAATCTTTATACAGCCAATTTAGCACAAACAAAACTTTCAAAAACTTTTAAACAAACACTTCAAGATAAAAAAATTCACTACAGTGATTTAGAAAAATTTGCTCCTCTAGATAATCACACAACAAGTTTTATTACTGCACCTGTAACAAATGCAAATGGTAAAATCATAGGTGAACTTGTTATGCAGATTACACTTGATACCTTAAGCAATATTTTTCAAAAAAATGAAAACGATGAGTATATACACTACTTTGTCGGTAGCGATGGAATTTTACGAAGTGATATAGATACAACACATAAAACACTCCAAACAAAAATAGAGACAAAGCAATTTAAACTTTGGTACGAAGAACATGTAGCCGGTAACTTTAAAGATTCTATGCAAGAAGATGTCTTCTTTTACCAAGGTCCCCTTGCAAAAAGTGTACTCGGAGTACATGAAGATGTAGAGTTTTTAGGAGTCAAATGGGCATTACTTACCGAAATAGATGAAAAAACACTGCTCCAAGATGTCAATCTCCTCTTAAAAAGAAGTATCAACTTTTCTATCATTGCTCTTCTTATTGTCATAGGAATTGCATTTTTTATCGCTTCAAATCTTGCCAAACCCCTTAAAAAACTGGTAGAAGTAAGCTATAGATTTAGTCAAGGGGAGCGGGGGATTGTTGTCAAAAACAGCGACAACAATGAGATTGGAGAGTTGAGTCTTGCCTTTAATGCAATGATGCAATCCATTGAAAAAAATGAAACTGCCTTGCTCGAAGCGAGCCAAAAAGCCCAAGAGAGTACACGAGCAAAATCAGAATTTTTAGCAAGTATGTCACACGAGATACGAACCCCTATGAATGGTGTAATCGGAATGATTGAACTTTTGCAAAACTCTCCACTCTCTCCAAGCCAGAAAAATCATCTGCATGTAGCAAAGAGTTCTGCCCATGCCCTGCTCACACTCATCAATGATATTTTAGATTTTTCAAAAGTAGAAGCAGGAAAAATGGAGATAGAATCCATCGCTTTTAATCTGCGTAATGAGTTTGGAGATTTAGCCAAAGCCCTTGTTTTTAAAGCTGAAGAGAAAGGGGTTGAGCTTATCTTAGATATGCACGACATGGATCAGGAGATTATTCTCTCAGATCCTGGACGCATTCGCCAAATAGTCACAAACCTTGTGGGCAATGCTATTAAGTTTACTTCAGAGGGGAGCATCCTCATCACTGTTAGCTTGCATGTTTTAGAGGAGAACACTGCCCGCCTCAAAGTCAGCGTGCAAGATACAGGCATCGGTATACCTGAAGATAAAATAAGTGCCCTTTTTGACTCCTTTTCGCAAGTCGATGCTTCTACTACAAGAAAATATGGCGGTACAGGGCTTGGACTTGCCATTGTCAAAAAACTGTGTGAATTGATGGATGGAAGTGTAGAAGTCACAAGTGTCATGGGAGAAGGAAGTACCTTTAGCTTTGAGATAGGGGTGCAATTGAGTGAACATAAAACACTCCGTATGCCTGCTGTTTCCATCAAAAACAAAAGAGTCCTCGTTGTAGACGACAATGCAATCAACAGAAAAGTACTCTCTGGACAATTAGAACTCTGGGAGATGGAAGTTTTTTGTGCCAAAAATGCACAAGAAGCCCTCGATATGTGTGCTAAAGCACTCGCACATTCGCATACACCACCGTACGATATCGCCTTTTTAGATATGCAGATGCCACAGATGGACGGTGCAGAGCTTGGCAAGAAACTCCGAGCAAATAGCAGCTATGATAGTATGAAACTCATTATGATGACCTCTCTTGGCTTTCGTAGCGATGCAGCTGCGTTTGCGAAAATGGGCTTTGATGCCTTCTTTTCGAAACCAACAACAGCCAGTGACCTTTTTGATGCCCTCAATGTTCTTGTAGAAAATGGAAAAGCAAAGGAGCAGGCAAGTCCGCTCATTACCCATGAGTACCTCGGAACACTCTCAAAAGAGACAAATATCCTCCTCGTTGAAGATAACAAAACAAACCAGTTAGTGATTGATGGGTTACTTGAGAACTTAGGGTTAGAGTGTGATTTTGCCAACAATGGCATTGAAGCGCTTGCAATGTTAAATGCGCAAGAAAAAGAGTATGACCTCATTTTGATGGATTGCCAAATGCCACAAATGGATGGCTATGAGACAACAAAAAATATACGTGCAGGTAATGCAGGTGAGCACCATAAAGACATCCCTATCCTTGCACTCACAGCAAACGCAATGCAAGGCGATCAAGAAAAATGCCACCTTGCTGGGATGAGCGACTATTTAAGCAAACCCATTGAAGCAAAAAAATTTACTGCTATCTTGCAAAAATGGTTGCCCAAAGAACACACTACTTGAGTGTAGCAATATACTTTGCTAAACTCTCAATATCTGCATCAGAGAGTCGTGCAACTTGCCCTTTCATAAGCCCTTTCATTGCTCCGCCGTATGTGCCATTTTTATACCCATGAAGTGCATTTTTAACACCTGCTTCTCCTAAAGTAGCAATCACTTTTGATTTTCCCATCGCATGTTTTTCACCATGCACTCCATGACATCCCGCACATTTTTTATATAAATCGGCATTTGCCATTACTGAACTTGCTGTTAAAAGTGTCCCCACTAAAACGAAACCTTTGAGTAGTGAACTTAAATTTGTAGTTTTCATCTGAAACTCCTTTTTGTTGTTTGATAGTCGTAGTGTAACAAGTAATTGTGGAGTCATTGTGAAGTGTTTTTCTTTTTTAGATACAATAATTTTAAAGGATATATCATGAAAAAATTACTACTCTCACTCTTCTTACTCCTATCGCCCCTCATGGCAGATGGTATGTATAAACTTACACTCAATCAAAAAAGTAGTGTTGTCTACCCAAAACTTTTAGATGCTCTTGATGCTCACTACCTCATAGTAGTTTCACAAATCGATATACTCGACAAATTTAAGCATGCAGGACTCCCAAAAAAATTTGGTAAAAACTTTAACACGAACAATCTCACGGCTATCAAAGCGGTAATTGCCTGTAACGGTGGTTTTGGAAATGCTATTGCCAATACCGATCCATATATGATGGGTCTCTGTCCTGTGAGAATTACTCTCATTGAAAAAGAGGGAAAAACAACCATTTTATTTGTCAAACCTTCTCAGGTGGCAGCAGGCTCGAAAGCACTCGAGGTTATCAAAAAACTTGAAGCCAAAGTGATTGCAAGCCTTGAAGCACTCAAATAATTTTATTTGAGTTTTCCAAAAACCTTATAGGTGTTCCAGTAGACATTCAGTGCTTTTTTAAGGCTTGCATTTGAGAGATGACTTTTTTGCTTCACACCAAAGCGACTCAAAAAAGCCTCCCCCATCACACTGCTCTCTTGCGATGGATGTTGTAAGTACTCTAACATTGCTTTTTTCACTGCTCTTTCACTGCTATATTTTAACAGGTATCTATAAAAGTATTTATCTATACTTACGGGGAGCTTCTTGTGACATGCAAGACAATTTGTTTCATAGACCCCTGCGTTGAGGCTACTCAACAGCAATACTAAAAGAAAAATTTTTACCATTTGACACTCACTTTTGTCCATTCTGATTCTTTAGAATCTATGCTTATCTCTAATGCATACTCTTGTGCAATACTTGCAACAATACTCAGCCCCAAACCAAAACCACCACTCACATGTGTAAAACGGGCATAACGCTCTTGCATTTTTTTGATATTTTCTTTCGCAATGCCTATGCCTCCATCTGCAACTACTATTTCATTTTTTTGTAAAATGACATGCACATAACCATGCATTTTGTTGTACTTAATGGCATTGGAGATGAGATTATCGACAAGTTTACTGAGTTTTGCGCTATCTATGAAAAGTGTTCCATCTGTCACTATCTCCAAATCAAGCGAAACTTTTTTCGCCTCCGCAAGTGAAGTAAAATAATCTACACGTTCATGCAGTAGTTGCCCTACATCAAGCAGTCTATCATGAGTGACAATCTTATTCCCCAAGGTAAGATAGGTTAAATCTTGGTAAATATTGGAGATTGTTTTTGCACCAACATCAATGCGCTTTATCTTTTTGAGTGTCTGTGCATCGAGTTTTTTTCTCTCTATCATCTCTATATTTGTCACAATCGTACTCACAGGAGTATTGAGCTCATGGGTTGTATCTTTAATAAATCTATCTAAAAGATGCATTGCATCGCGCATAGGTTTTAAAAACAAACGCAACAAAACATAGCCTATCACAAACATCACACTCAATGCAAGAAAATTAAATATGAGTAACTCTTGTTTGGTTTTGCTGTACCACAAGCCATCATCTTTGATTTTGACAATCACATATTTTGCACCCAAATAATAAGACTCAGGAATACTCACAAGGCTAATCATCCCATCTTGCAAATATAAAATCTTATCAAGCTGTAATTGTGTGGGTGTTGTTGCAAAGATTTGCTTTTTATCACTGTCAAAAATCGCACTCTCATACACTTTGCTTCTTGGGTAAATCTGTGTTTTGTCAAAATTGACATGCAAGCGTTTCAGCCTTAAAAGCAACTCTTTTGTCTCCTGTTGCAAAGTGGATTTTTGCTCTTGGAGCATCAACTCTTTTTGGGCGTTGTAGTACATCACAGAGAAACCCAGAATAATGATAATACCGAGTAAAAGATACAGAGTTGCTATGCGGTAAAGTGTCTGCTTTTCACTGCGTGCTAAATCTGTATCCAAGCTTTTTGATACTAACAATCGTCTCCTTTGAAAGGATTTTTCTCAAGTTTTTAATGTAGGTTCGCAAAGCACTCTCACTCGGTGTTTCATCATACTCCCAAAGCGTATCATAAATAAGCTCATGACTCACAACTTCATCTCTGTGTTGTAAAAAGAGTTTGAGTAAAAGTGCCTCTTTCGCACTCAAATTCTGCTCTTTGTTCTCTACAAAAAGACGATTTGATTCGGTATCGTAATGGATGTTTTTTGTAATCTCGATGTCTGTTTTAGATGTATGGAAGAAGTTGCGTTTTAAAAGCGTCTGTATACGAAAAAGAAGCTCTTTTAAGGCGAAAGGTTTTCTGATATAATCATCACAACCACTCTCATAACCATCTTCAAGTGAATCAATGGAGTTTAAAGAAGTAATGTAGATAGCGGGAGTAGTCACACCCTCTTTGCGTTTTTGTTGGAGAAGTTCAAAACCATTGAGATGGGGGACATTGACATCAAGTAAAAAAAGGTCAAAACCTTTTTCGTAGATTATATCTGAAGCCTCATTCCCATCATAAACACTTACAACTTCAAAATCCTTCTCTTGTAAAAATTCGCTTATGGTTTCGTTGAGTGTGACATCATCCTCAAGTAGCAGTATCTTTGCTCGCATCGCATTTTACTTTTGCTTGTGAAGATTTTTTTCGTACTTTGCTTTTTCACTGCTACTCATAGAGGGTACTCTACTCTGAAGCTCTTGAGAGAACTTCGCAACTTCACTAGGCTTCACATAGCCCATAATCGCGATAAGTTCCTGTGTACTCATCTCACTAAAATTTTCTTTCGCACCAAGGGAACTACTCAGTAGCAGTATGAAAAAAAATACAAGTCCTCTTTTTAGCATCGGTATCCCTTTTAAATCTCATTTCATTAGTATAGCGGTTATTTGTGTAAAAATTGTGAAACTACTGTAACTTCTCTACAATAGCATCGACGCCAAAACCAAATTTTTCAAATAATTTTCCTGCTGGTGCCGAAGCGCCGAAACTCTCCATACCTATGACTTCATCTGCAAATCTATACCACTCTAAACCACGAGCTGCTTCAATGGCTACCTTTTTTGTCTCTGGTTTGATAATACGCTGAATATACTCGCTGTCTTGCTCAACTAAAAGATCAAAACATGGTACAGAAACAACATTTGCAAAAAGCCCTAAGCTGTTTAATTTTTCTTTTACCTCAAGCGCTAATGCTACCTCTGAACCACTTGCCATGAGTGTCATCGTTGCTTGCTCATCTTGGGCAAGCAGATAGCCACCACGACTCGCTTCACCATAAACGGCTTCTGGCAAGAGCGGTAAACCTTGACGGGAACAAACAAACGCAGAAGGTGATTTACGCATGACAAGTGCTGTTTTCCATGCTTCAACATTCTCTGCACCATCTGCTGGACGCCATACATAAAAGTTTGGCAAGGCACGGAATTGTGAGAGATGCTCGATAGGTTGGTGTGTTGGCCCATCTTCACCTACTCCAATACTATCGTGTGTCCATACAAAAAACTGCTGTATGCCTGTCAATGCTGCAATACGAGCAGCAGGCTTGAGGTAATCAGAAAAGACAAAAAATGTCGAAGTAAAAGGTTTAAGCGGACCATATAAAGCCATCGCATTGGCAATAGAAGCCATCGCATGCTCACGAATACCAAAGTAGATATTACGCCCTTTCGGGTAGACTCCCATATCGTTTAAAAAAGTTTTATTCGAAGGGCTCAAATCGGCACTTCCGCCTAAAAAGCTTGGGACTGCTTTTGCAATGGCATTTAAAATTTTTCCATTGGTATTTCTTGTAGCATCTGCTTTTTCAAATGTCGGGTACTCTATGCGAGAAAAATCTGGATTTTCAAGTGCATTTAAAACTTCATTTTGCTCCATAAGTGGCAATGTTTTTTGTCTGTGAATCCACTCACGTTCTAACAAATCTCCCTCTTCTATCGCGCAGCGAAAGCGTACCATTACATCTTCTGGTACAAAGAATTTTTTCTCTGGGTCAAAACCTGCATCTTTTTTTGCTTGAGCAATGACTTCCTCTCCAAGAGGTGCACCATGCGCATGGTGTGAACCCTCAAGTTTGCCAGCACCCTTTGCAATAATAGTATTTGCAATAATTATTGTCGGTTTTGTATTGGCTTTTGCTTGTGTGAGTGCTGCGTCAATTGCATCAAAATTATGTCCATCACACTCTAAAACATCCCAATTTTGTGATTCAAAACGTTTGCGAATATCTTCTGAGATACTCAGCTGCGTGGAACCCTCAATCGTAATGCGGTTTGAATCATAAATAAGTACGAGATTATCAAGTTTGTTATGTCCTGCAAGAGAACACGCTTCATAGGAGATACCCTCTTCTAAGTCCCCATCACCACATAAACAGTAAACATTATGATCAATCAAATCTGCTGTATCAGAGTTTACCTGTGCAGCCATAAATTTGCTCGCCATTGAGAAGCCTACTGCGTTTGCAATCCCCTGCCCTAATGGTCCTGTCGTTATCTCTACACCTGCTGTGTGTCCAAACTCAGGATGCCCTGGTGTTTTCGAATCAAGTTGACGAAAGTTTTTTAGGTCTTCAAGCTCTAAGCCATAACCCCAAAGGTAATACAAAGAGTAGATAAGTCCTGTCCCGTGCCCACCTGAGAAAACAAGTCTATCACGGTTGAGCCATGAAGGGTTCTTCGGGTTGTGATTGAGATGTTCGCTCAGTACCACAGCAATATCCGCAAGCCCCATCGGTGCACCAGGGTGTCCTGAGTTTGCAGCTTGCACCATGTCCGCTGCTAAAAATCGTATACTATCTGCCATTTTTTGACGCATTTTATTTGCCATATTTATTGTCCTATTTTAGTTTTTATGTCTATTTATATATTTGTTTAAAAGTTCTTCAAGTGCTGTTTTTAAGTTATTATCAAAAC
>JALWON010000054.1 GCA_027083475.1 Sulfurimonas sp. | reverse complement strand
ACTTTGTCCCCAATGATATGACCATGAATATCATTGACCTGTTTAAAATAATTCAAATCAATCAATGCCATCATCCCATCTGCTTTGAGGGTCTCTTTGTCTTCATTTAAGTAGGTGTCATGGAGCCATTTACGGTTGTTTGCACGGGTGAGTTCATCTTTATAGACCGCTTCTTTGAGCTTTTCTATTTCATGTTTTAACTTTTGCGTCTCCTCTAAAACTTGGTTGAGACTCGCTTCATCTTTTTCTTTGATGGCAGAGATTGCTTTTGTTGTGTTTTTTGTCAGTGTGTTAGCACTTTGTGAAGCTTCTGTTTGTAAATCGGTAAGGTTACTACATTGGAGTTGCATCAAATCTACAGACAAGTCTTTCTCATTTTCAATGACTTGATGATGCTCAGAAGCAAATTTTTCAAAGAGAGAAGCATAGATACTTGGTGTGACGATATCCATTTGGTCAATGGAGGCTTTTGTTTCATTGGTAATGATTTTAAGCATACTATTATCTGGCATTGTATCTGGCATTGATAAAAAGTCCTTGTTATTTTTTGATATTATAGCAAAATTATATTATAAAGACAATTTGAAGACATGGGAATTAACAAAATGTTGCTATAATTTCAGCCCTAAAACTTAAAAGGAAGTCAAGTTATGGCATTATCTCGTCTCAATCAAGAACAGTATGCAGCTGCAACTTCCACAGCTTCCAAAAATCTCATCATCGCTTCAGCAGGAACAGGAAAAACATCTACTATTGTTGGGCGTATAGCCTATCTTTTAGAGAACAAGGTCCAACCCGAGGAGATACTTTTACTCACCTTTACCAACAAAGCAGCTGCAGAAATGGTTGAGCGTGTGGCACAGTTTTTTGGTAAAAATGTTGCGAATAAAATCGATGCAGGAACCTTTCATGCAGTAAGTTACCGTTGGTTAAAAAAGTATGATAAACGTGTCGTTTTGAAACAACAAAGAGAGTTAAAAACACTTTTTCGCAGTGTGCATGAAAAACGCAACTTTAGTCGTATAGATGTTGAAGAGACTCCTTATGGAGGGAATCATCTTTATGATTTGTACTCTTTTTATCAAAACACAGAACTTACAAAAAATTTTGAAGATTGGATGAAAGAAAACTATGCAGAACATGAGCCATTTGCAATGATTTATGCCGATATAGTAGACGAGTTTGAATCACTCAAACGGGAGTATGGTTTTGTCAATTTTAACGACTTACTTTTAAATTTTCGTACAATGTGTGAGACAACAACACTTGGTTATAAAGAGGTTCTTGTCGATGAGTACCAAGATACCAATGCCTTACAGGGAACATTAGTTGATGCGATGCATCCTCCTTCGCTTTTTTGTGTAGGTGATTATGATCAAAGTATTTATGCTTTTAACGGAGCAGATATTGGAATAATCGGTAATTTTAGTAAAAAATTTCCCGATGCAAAGGTGCATACCTTAACGAAAAATTACCGTTCATCTGCACCTATTTTATCGCTAGCGACCCGTGTGATAGAGCATAATGAGCGAATTTACCCCAAAAAATTAGAAGTCACCCGTAATTTTCCTGCACAAGCACCAAAGCTTTTAGCCTATGAAGAACTTTTTGATCAGTACCATGCTATGGCTGCCATGATACGTGATACCCAAACGCAGCATGAAGATATAGCCGTCATTTTTCGCAATAACTCCTCAGCCGATGGCATAGAAGTAGGGCTGAGGGAACTTGACATTCCCTGTAAACGCAAGGGAGGCACAAGTTTTTTTGATGCCCGCGAAGTCAAAGCTGTTTTAGACCTTTATACACTCTTAGTTAATGAGTCTGATATGATGGCATTCATTCACATTTTTGAGTTTGCTCGGGGGATTGGAAGTGCTGTGGCAAAAGAGCTCTACAGTGCTTTAAAAACTGTAGGCAATGGGAGTATGTTTTATGGACTCTATGCCCCTGATGAGAGCATACGAAACCCTTTTGAAAAACGCAAGCTC
>JALWON010000053.1 GCA_027083475.1 Sulfurimonas sp. | reverse complement strand
GGTATTTATAATGACAAAACATTTGAGTTTAAAGCAGCTGATGGTAGTTCACTCGGAACTATTGAACCTAAGTTATTGGTTGAGCTGTTTGAAAAGAAAGAGCTAATTTATCTAAAAGAGTTAGAAGGAATTGCATGTTAGATACAACAAGAGTAATCGAAAGAGTGAGAGAAGTTATTGAACCAGAGTATAACACTAAAGTGTTAGACAAAAATATTGCATACGAACTTGGTATTAGTTCTACTAAGCTAGCGACAATGAAGTCTCGTGGAGCTATACCATACGATGAGCTCACTGTGTTTTGTATCAAGCGAAAAGTGAACACCAATTGGCTATTCTTTGGCATAGGAGCTATGGAGATGTATCATGCCTAAGAAAGTATGCAACGAGCAAGGATGTCACACTCTCATAGACTTGAACGATAGATACTGCTCTAAACATCAGAAAGATAAAAAGATGCAAGATGCTAAGAGAGATAAGATGTACAATGCAACTTTAAGAAATCAAAAACATAATGATTTTTATAACTCTCACTTGTGGAGAAAAGTACGAAAGCAAGTAATGGGTCGTGCAGGAGGTCTTTGCAAGTGTTGTTTAGAAATGGATATGAACATCAAAGCTGATGTAGTAGATCACATCATCCCCATTGAAATTGACTGGAGTTTACGACTAGGATTAGAGAATCTTCAAGCACTATGCAACGTTTGCCACAACAAAAAGACAGCAAAAGATAAAATAAAATACAGGGGGCGGGTATGAAAACTACAGACCATTTGCCTGTTTTATCGCAACCATTTACTTCCTTTTACAAAGTCTGTTTTGATGGGGGTGGCTATTTTTGGGATATATTGCCATTTGGTTTAAGGTTTCAGATATTTTTTTTGAAACTTAAGCGAGGGAATTAGTTATGGCTAAGGGGATTGATTGGGTCAATATTCGCGATGAGTATGAGAGTACAGATACCCCTATTCGTGAAATCGCTCGTCGCAATGACATAACTCATGGTGCAATTCAGAGACGGGCAAAAAAAGAGCACTGGGTTAGGATTGATATTGATGCAGTTGTTACAGATAAAGCTCTTGTTGGAAAAAAAGGCATTCTTGGCCGTGTTGCTATTAGAAAAATTGAAGAGATCAAAGAGATTTTAGGCTCTAATTACTCTCCACTTGATGAGCCGCTCGTTGTATCTTTTGCTCTGAACTATGAGAAGTGGATTGCAGCACAGAAAATCATTCAAGATAAGGGATCTACTGTAATATCTGAAAAAGGGAGTGTCTATATATCGCCATACGAAAATCTTGCAAAGATGTATGAGAATACTTTCATAAAGATTTCCAGCATGTTAGGGTTGAATGTTGCCTCTCGTAAGCGCCTAAGCTTACCTACAAAGTCCGACACAGAAGAGGTATCTTTATTTGATATTACTAAAGATTTGTTGGAATGTGATGTAGATGTTTGAGAAACAAGAAAACAATCGTATACCGTTTTTTGAGAAGACTTGGTTAAGACATCAAAACGATTTAGAGAATGTTGCATTAGGGTATCGTGATGATATTCGCTTTAACAAAAAGATTGGGTATGCATATGTCATTATTATTGAGCAACTAAAGCACTTTGAGGGAGAAAAGGCAGGAGAGTATATATCTCTTGAAGAGTGGCAAAAAAAAGCTATAACCATTAACTTTGGATGGCAAAAAAAACGACTTGACAAAGATGGAAATCCCATAATCAAGAACAATAAAGTACAATGGGTGCGCAGATTTAACACTTCATTTTATTTTATTACTCGTAAAAGTGGTAAGAGTCTTCTTGCTTCTGCTATAGGTATAGCTGAGTCCATCTTAACGATAGAAAAGGGAAATCAGATAGTATCATTTGCTACAAAAAAGGATCAGGCAAAGATTGTTTGGAATGGATGTAAAAAGATGCTTAACTCAAATAAAGAGCTTGCAAAGAAGCACAGTGAAGCATACTCTACGCTAATAGTAAATCCTACAGATACAACCATAAAGCCACTAGGTCGTGACTCAAAATCAGAAGATGGACTCAACATCGGATTTGCTATAGGTGATGAGATTCATGCACACCCTGACCGTGGCATGATAGAAGTTGTTGAATCTTCTCAAGGTTCGAGAGTCCAGCCGATGATGTTTTATATTACGACTGCGGGGTTTGATACATCCTCTGTAGGATATCAAGAGTATGAATATGCTAAAAATGTGCTCAATGGTGTCATTGAAGATGATAGCTATTTCGCTTTTATTTGTGAACTTGATAAGGGAGATGATCCTTTTGATGAAAGCGTTTGGTATAAAGCAAATCCAAATCTTGGAGTATCAAAAACTTACGACTATATGCGAAAACAAGCAAAACAAGCTCAGGAGAGAGCAGAGACTCGCAACAACTTCTTAGTTAAAGACTTAAATATATGGGTAGGTGCAGCAGAGCATTTTATCAAGCTTGATGACTGGGAAGCTTGCGGTGTTGATGAGTTCGATGTTAGTAAAGCTATTAATGTACTTCTTGGAGTGGATCTATCAAGAAGTGATGACTTTACAGCTCTTGCAGTCACTTACATCCTGCCAAACAATTGCTACCATACCACACAGCACTATTATATTCCAAAAGACAATGTCTATCAAAGAGAGAGTGAGCTTAGAATACCGCTTACGAAATGGATTCACGAGGGACATATTACTGCAACACCAGGGAAAACAATAGACTATGATTACATCCAAAAGGACATCATAAAACTTTTAGATGATGGGATTGCCGAGATTTGCTACGATGTTGCGTTTGCTACTACACTCATTAACAATATCGAAAAAGAGACAGGCTTTGATGGGTGCGTGCAGATACGACAAGGATTTTTAAACATTAGTGAGCCGACATACAACTTCAAAGACTTTATAAAAAATGGAACACTCACGCATGATAAAAACCCAGTCACTCGCTGGATGCTCTCAAATATGACAGTCATTACCAATGCATATGGCAATATAAAACCCGACAAATCAAAACCAAATAGAAAGATAGATGGATGTGCAGCGATTATAAATACCCTAGCTCGTTCGTTAGTTTATGAGGTGCAAGAAGAGAGCATTTATGAAAAACGAAGCATTAGAAGCTTCTAAATTTGCACAAATTTCACAACAAGGTCACAATCTGCAAGCTTTTCCATTTTTGTAAAAAAAAAATTGTAGAGTTTGCATATGAATATTTTTAAGTACATAATCGCACTCTACATTTTCTTAGCACTACTTTTAGTAGCACTTGCAACTGCTGTATATCTTGTGTATGCACCTTTTGCAAAGTATGCTTATGCTACAGCGCTTGTTATTCACTCATTTTATATGTTTTATGAGTACAAAACAACGCTTAAAGCTCTATCTTCGCGAGGCAAAGAGTCATGAGTTTACTTGCTCAAATGATGGCTCTCGGAGATAGTGGTACTGAGGAGCGTAAAACTGGTCTTTTTTATCCAGTTGGTGATACAACAATAACACTCAATAATGCGCAGAAGATAGCTACAGTTTTTTCTTGCATAAATATCAAAGCAAATGCTTTATGTGTAATTCCTCTAAAAACTTACATCTATACAAAAAATGGAAAAGCAGATTATATAAGTTCAAAACTTTACAATCTTTTACGATACGAACCAAATCCAAACCTTACAGCTGCACTCTATAAAAAGATGATCTCTCAAGATTTAGATTTAAGAGGGAACCATTATACGCAAATAGTACGCAATGGCTTAGGTGAAGTAGCTGCACTCTATCCACTTGTTGCAGATAAAATGGATGTTAGTTTTGCAAAGAGTGGGAAAAAAGTTTATGCATATAATGGGAAAATACTTAAGTCACATCAAGTTTTGCATATTTTTGACATACCAGATACTCATGGTCTTAAAGGTCTTTCACGCATAGAGTATGCCAAAGAGTCTCTGCAGTTTGCTAAAAACTCAGGAAAATATGGCAATGAAATTTTTAAAAACGCAACAGCACCAAGTGGTGCGTTTGAGATGACTGGAGAGTTAGGCGAAGAAGCTTATATAAGACTTAAAAAAGATCTCAATGAAAAATATGCAGGTCTAAAAAATGCAGGTACTCCACTCCTTTTAGAGGGTGGACTCACTTTCAAGCCTCTTAGTTTGAAAAATAGTGATGCAGAATGGTTAGAGAGTAGAAAATTCAATCGTGAAGAAGTTGCTTCAATTTTTGGTGTTCCCGTACCAATGCTCAATGATTCATCAAATACAGCATATGGAAACCTTGAGCAAAAGTACCTGGAGTTTTACACCGGTACAATCCTTCCAGTAACTACTATACTTGAAGAGCAGTTTAGACAGTCTCTTCTCACAACACAACAGAAAGAATTTGTCAATTTCAAGTTTAAATACAATGCAATGCTAAGAGTAGATACCAAGACTAGAGCAGCATACTACAAAACACGATTTGACATCGGTTCTATCTCTCCAAATGAAGTGAGAAGATATGAAGATGAAAACAAGATAGATGGTGGAGATGAGTATTATGTGCAACTTAACCTCTCTACACTCAAAAATATCAACAATGAAGGGATAAATAATGGATGAAATTATAATTGATGGTCAGATAGGTGGCTGGGATGTTAATGTACAGGATATTTTAGTACAGATAAAAGAGGCTAGAAATGATTTGCTTATAAGACTTAACTCTGTAGGTGGAAGTGTGATGGACGGTATCTCTATTTTTAATGCACTTAAAGCTTATGATAAAGGAAGTGTGACGATTGAAATCGATGCAGTTGCAGCGAGTATTGCTTCATACATTGCACTTGCAGGCGATAAAGTTGTAGCACACTCTAGCAGCACATATATGATTCACAATGTTTGGCTTCCAGTAGCGGGTGATTTTATAGAACTTAGAAAAGCAGCAGATATTAGCGAGGGGTTATCTTCTATTCTTGCTAATGGCTATGCTGCTAAAGCTGGGATGGGAAAAAGTGAAGCCCTAAGCCTGATGGCAAAAGAAACTTTTTATTACGGTGCGGAGATGCAAGATGCTGGATTTGTAGATGAAATTATCAATATTGAGAGCACTACAGACAAAGCGGCGGCATATTCGGTAACTATTGAGGGCTTAAAGGCTTGTAACAAAGCAGTTTTAGAACACGATAGTATGGATTTTGAAGCAGTTGCTGCACTTCTACCAAAAAAGGAAGTGAAAAAACCAAAGGCAAAGGTGGCGGATGTTTCCGCTCAACAAAAAAGAGGAAGAGATCTCTTTATTTTAAAACAAGGAATGAACTAATGGATTTAGTAAAATTAATCGCAGCTAGAGCTGCAAAATTAGAAGAGATGAAAGCTCTTAACAATGCAAATGCAACAATGGACGATACAGTTCAAGCACAGTATGATGGACTTCATGCAGAGTTTACAAAGCTTAACCGCGATGTAGAGATAGCACAAAATCATGTAAGACTTGAGAGTCAAATAGATGCACTTATTCCACAGGCTTCTTTTGGAGCAGATGATGCACAAGCAGAGTATAGAGGTGCTTTTGATAGTTATTTGTCTGCAAAAAATGCTTCACAAATTACTGATGCAGTAGCGTCTATGACTGAGGGTGTAAATGCTGATGGTGGCTACACGGTGCCAGTCGCTTATCAGAATACAGTTATAGCAAAACTAAATGCCTTAAGTGCAACTCGTTCTATCTCATCTGTGATGGGGACAACTTCTACAACAAACATTCCGACAGAGGGAGCAGCACCAACTTTTGCTTGGATTGATGAAGAGGGAACTTATGGTGAAACCAAATCAACCTTTGGAAATGTTCAGTTAAATGCTTGGAAGCTTGGCGGTATCATTAAAGTATCTCGTGAGTTACTTGCAGATACAGCTATTAACTTCGAAGCTTATATGGCTGGACAGATTGCAAAAGGAATCGACAATGCCGAAGCTCCTGCATTTGCAGTTGGTGATGGCGCTAAGAAACCGACCGGTTATGCTACAGGTGCAGCAGTTGGTGCGAGCTCTACAACAGCAGCAGTAGATGCAGTAACGGCAGATGAAATCATTGATATCTATTATGATTTACCGGAAGAGTACCGAAGAAATGCCATATGGAGACTCAACGATAAAACTATGAAAGCTATCGATAAACTCAAAGATGGTCAAGGAAACTACCTTGTAACTACTTTTAGTGATGGCACAAAACCAACCATCAAAGGTCGCCCGGTTGTTATTGATAATTATATGGTCGATCTGGGTACTGGTAATAAGTTCATAGTTCTTGGCGATTTCTCTTACTACCAAATCGCGGACCGTGGTGATATGTCTATACAAAGACTTGATGAACTTTATGCCGGTACTGGCATGGTAGGTTTTCAAGTAACTGTTCGTGTTGATGCAAAAATCACACTTAGCGAAGCATTTAACGCAGGTAAAAACTCATAAAGGATAAGTGATGAAACTTATACTCAAGCAGCACCTTAGTGGTGCTAAAGGTGTTTTTAAAGTTGGAGAGAGCATCACAGTAGATGATGCAACAGCTCTTCGCTACATCAAAAAAGGTATAGCTGAACCAAAAACAAAAAAAGAGCTTGATGAGTTTATGCAAAAATCAGAAGCTATTGTAGTAGCACAGGCACAAAAAGAAGCTGAGGCTAAAGCTATTTTAGAGTCAGAAAAGCTAAAAACGGAACTCAAGGCTCTCTATGCACAAGTGGTTATGAAAGAGGCTGAATTTTTAGGCATTGTTTTAAGCAGTGAAGAGATAGTAGCAGAAGTAGAAACTCTTACTACAAGAGTAGAGAAAAAATAGTCATGCAAATAGTTCAGATTATTGCACCTGTAGAAAAAAGTATATCACTCGTAGATGCAAAGGGATTTTTGCGAGTTCTTGAAAGCGATGATGATGTTGTTATACAAAATATCATTGATGCAGTAGAGGAACATACACAAAATGTTTTAAACCGACAGTTGGAGATTGCAACTTATGAACTATATACAGATGATTTTATATTTAAACTACCGAAAAATCCCATAGTATCAGTCGATAAGATCGAATACATGGATGAAAGTGGTGCTTATGTGGTGCTTGACAGCACTACTTACTATCTCTATGAAAAAAACGGCATAGGTTTTATTAGCTACTCAGAGATACCGCTTATAAAAGAGTATAAAAAAGCAGTAAAGATTACTTTTGTGGCAGGTTATGAGACAGTACCTAAGCCTATAAAATCATATATGAGAGTAAAAATTGCGAACTATTATGAAAATAGAGAAGAGTATGTAATAGGTGTGAGCAGTACAGAAGTTGCAAATGGTTTTATAGATAATCTTATTAAGCCATACAGGGTCAGGCCATGAGAGCTGGAAACTTGAAATATAAAATAGTCATTCAAACATACAATGAACCACAAGATGGCTTTGGAGAAGTTATCAAGGAATGGGTTGAGTTTAAAACAGCCTATGCTTCGATCACTCCACTAAGTGCAAAAGAGTTTTATAAAGCAGGCGTGCACGCTGTAGCTACACATAAAGTTGAAATTCGATACTTAAAAGGTGTTAATCCTAAAATGCGTATTGTTTATGGAACTCGTGTTTTTAATATTACGAGTGTCTTAAATATTCGTGAAGCAAATAAAACTTTGCAGTTGATTTGTACTGAGGTTGTTTGACTTTTACAACTTTTTGATATATTTATAAAATAGTTGTACAATTACAGCAAGAAGTTAGCTTCTTCTGGTGTAAAACCATCGGAGTTCGTTTTGGACGTCACGCTAGGGATTGCTTAGGCAAGGCATTAGCCAACACCCGTAAAATGCAGTAGTTTTTGGTCTACTGCTCTTCAACAAATATCGTTTTTAACTCCAACCTTTTTTTAATATGTATCTTTAATTTTACAAGTTCCACACTTTTTGTAGAGATGCATTTTGTTGTTTTGGAGCGTGTTCTTCTTGATGTTGTGCAAAATATGGACAGACTTTATGAGGAGATAGAGTTCATGAAGCAAATAACTACGCACTATACACAAAAAATAAAGAAATATTAAGTAAATAGTGTGTATAATGTGTATAGAAAGGGAGGTAAAAGGATGAATTCCAAAGAGATCATCAAAATTTTAAAGCAAAATGGTTTTA
>JALWON010000052.1 GCA_027083475.1 Sulfurimonas sp. | reverse complement strand
TTGGCACTGTCGTAGAGGTAACTACTGCTTAGGAGCTTCTTTTTTTTGTAGAGGTAAAAGTACGCATCAATGCCTGCAGATTTTGGAACAATTTGCATGAGTCCAAACGCAGGAATGTGTGAGCGGGCTCGAGGGTTAAAGTAACTCTCCGTGTGCATAATGGCAAAGGTCAGCTCAAGGGGGATGGCTTGTTTTTTTGAGGCTTTTTTGATTTGTGCATAGTAGAGATGGGAGCGTTTATAGAGGGCTCCTTTTGGCATTTTGATTTTTACTTTATAGACAAAGGCATCTTTGATTTTTTTTGAGGGGAGGACTTGAATATTTTGTTGTGTGATATGTTTGTTTACATACGCTGCAACACTCTTTTTTGTCGGTTTTGTTTTAAAAATGATAGGAGCAAGGATAGGTTCTGCTGTGACTTTGGCATTTTGTATCATTTTTGTTTGTGTGATTTTTTTGACAACTTTTTCTATGGGGTCGTTTTCTTGAACTTGGCGGGTGTTAATGGTGACTGCTTTGGCTAGGGCAACTTGGAGTTTTTGTTTTGCTTCTTGTGGTGTTTTTGCTACTGCTTCTACTGTAATGGTCTCATTGGCAAAATTGACATCGGTACGGGATTTTTTGTCTTTTGCGTACAAAAGCCACTCTTTTTTTGTAGAGAGTTTGGGTTTTTCCCAAACTTTTGCAAGATTTTTTTTGTAGGCTTTATAGGCTTTTTCTTGCGCTTTTTGGTAGGCTGTGAGTGCATCAAACTCTTTTTGTTTATACGATTGAAAAGCTTTTTTTTGTGCTTGAAGAAACTCTGCAGGAGTTTGGGCAAAAAGGGCGAATGTAGTAAAAAGGAGGAGTAAAAATGTTTTCATAGAAAGATTATGCCATAATTGTGTTTATGAAATATTATACTTATGAAGAATTTACACAAGATACACGAAATTTGATTGCACAGGTGCAGAAGTTTGAAGCACAAGCCATCGTGGGCATTGCCCGTGGCGGGCTCACTTTAGCGCATGCAATGGCAGAGGGTTTAGCACTCAGAGAGGTGCAAACTCTCAGAACAGAACTCTACGATGGAGAGCAAAAACGCAAGAAAATCAGTGTCTTTGATACACTTGTATTCACAAATGTGCAAAGGGTACTTGTGGTGGATGATATTGCCGATAGTGGGGAGACTTTAGCGGTTGTGATGCAACATTTAAGTGAAAAATACCCGCAGACTCTTTTTCAATCAGCCACACTCTTTTACAAAAAAAGTTCTCTGTATAAACCCCATTTTTGGATCAATGAGGCAGAGGAGTGGATAGACTTTTTTTGGGAGCGAGACTTTAAGCTCTCGCCGCTTTAATCATCTCATAGGCTTGGTTAATCTCCTGCGTTTTCGCTGTTGCTTCTTGCATATACGCTTCACTCTTGCCTTGTGATTTGATGATGTCTGGATGGTACTTTCTAACAAGTTTTCTGTAAGCTTTTTTAATCGTACTCATATCATCGCTGGCACTGACACCTAAAACTTTGTAGGCATCTTCAACACTTGCCTTTGGTTGCATGTTTTGCATCATATTTTCAAATTTTTCAAAAATACTGTGGTAGAGTTTTGGGTCAAACTGGAGTGCCTCGGCGATGGTTTGCAGGGCTTTATCTTCGCCTTTGCTCACCTCTCCATCGACAAATGCAAGCTGAATCAGAAAACCCATAAACTGTTGCTGTTTTTGCTTGTCTCTACGGGTTGCTTCGCCTAAAGCTCTCGCAATGGCTTGAATATCATCATCTCTTTGTTTCTCTTCATTAAAAATATCTTTGAGAATCTGCTTGGTTTTTTCAGGCTGAGGAAACACAGCCGCGATGTCATCAAACATGATGCCGATGAGTTGTGCTTCGAGTGCATCGACTCTGCCATCAGCCTTGGCTACTTTAGCAACAAGGGCAACAAAGAGTCCTAAGTCACTCTGCTTGATGGAACTGTAGGAAACAGAAAAATTTTTAAAAGCCTCTTTGGAGTAATCT
>JALWON010000051.1 GCA_027083475.1 Sulfurimonas sp. | reverse complement strand
GACATCAATGTGGTGATGCAAAATGTGATGCCAACAGACACAGCATCGATGAGCTCAAAAGAGATGCACAAAAAAGTTGTCGAGGCACATATTTTTATGAAACAACGCGGGCAAAATGTTTGTAATGCAAAGCTGAGTGATCAAGAGATAGAGATATATTGTCTCCTAAGTGAGGAGGCAAAGCAAACACTTGAGCAGGCAACATACCGTTTTGCACTCTCTTTTAGAAGTATCAAAAAAGTGCAAAAAGTTGCACGCACAATTGCTGATTTAGAACAATCGTCTTACATTGAAAAGCAGCATATCTTAGAAGCACTCTCTTTTAGAAGGAGGTCATAAATGTATAGATTTTTTTTCTATCATCTTCACTTAGATTTCTTTCATCAAAATCCATACTGATTTTATGGGCACTCTTTTTAATCTTCACACCATCATTTTTCAGTACAAACTTAGAACCAATAGAAGTTTCTTTGACTTTTAAAAGATAATTACTTATTTCTCTTTGGTTAATCAGTTTTTGCACAATATGTTCAAGTGTCTCATCGCGAAGGGTTTCATCTTCTATACTACTTATTTCGAGCAGATTCTCATAGCTTATGGCTGTGTTGTTGTGGAGGACATCAAAAAGGTTGTACTCAAAATTATAAACAGGGAAATCATCTGTATGCAAGTTGAGATACTTATGGATCTCTTTTGCTGTTTTCCCATTTGTGAGGAGTCTGTTGAGATAATAGGCTTTCTCAAATAGATCAAGACCTTTGCCATCGTTGAGTAAAAATGGGTAGTAGGGAGCCTCATTTTGACTGATGTTTATCTCCATACAAAAAGCACTCTCTGCTCCATTGTGGATAAGCGCATTTTTTCTCGCATGTCCATCAAGAATTTGATAGCTGTTTTTTACTTTACAAATAATAATCGGTTCAAGTTGTCCAAATTGCTCTAAAGATTCACAAAGTGTCTCAAAGGTACTGTTGTTGAGTCTGATAGGAAAAGGATTCTCTTCAAGCATCTCTAACTCTAAGGTAATAAGTCTGTTTTGCGATTCTGAGAAGAGTCCTTGTGTTGCTTTTTCTTGGATGATTTTATTTGCATTTTCTTTGAATTGGTTGAGATTTAATTTTGCCATCGCTTTATCCTTCTATCGCTTTTTCGAGAGCATATTCAATAATACTACTGCTCATCATAAGATTTTTATCTAATTCACTTTTATACTCTAACATTGGAAGATGGAGGTTTTGTGCCTCTTTGATGCGTGTGCTATCAGCAATAGTGAAAACATTTTCTATCTTTTGCTCTATGGCGAGTTTGGCAATGGCTTCTATATAGACTTCATGGATTTTTGAGTTTTTTACTTTGTTGATAAAAATAGAATCCACGCCAATGGCTCTATCGGTCTCTTCTTCTATCTCCTCGATTTCTGAAGCAAGTTCTTTAAGCCCATTTACTGAAAAATCCTCTGCATCGGTGACAATGCTCATCATATCACTCGCATAAATTGCCATATGTAAGGAGAGTCCTGTAGAGGGCGGGGTGTCTATGATGATGAAATCATAATCATCTTTGACATGCTTTAAAATATCACTCAGCTTTTTGTGTGGCATGGTAAAGACAGCACGGCTAAATTCTACAACACGACCAAGGGCAAGTTCACTTGGGAGAAGGTCTAAAGCGGCATTTTCAAATGTAAGCGTATGAATATACTCTCGGACAAAGGCATTGTCTATTTTTTCTTTACGCATGAGAGTATCAAAAATATTTTTGATACTCTCTCCTGTGAAGTAACGGTTTGCAAAGTAGCGTGAAGTATTGGCTTGGGAGTCCATATCGACAAGGAGAACTCGTTTGTTGAGCAGTGCTAAAGTGTAGGCAAAGTTAGAAGCGACAGAAGTCTTTCCAACACCCCCTTTGAGATTTGAGACTGTGATGATTTTCGTGCCATTTTTGTTGTGAAAATCTTCTAAACTTCCTGTTATGTTTGCTATCTCTTTTGCATTGAGCATTTTTTTTGCATACTCCACAAAATCAGTTGCAATATAGTAACTTGAGCGATGTGAAGCAGAGACCTTTTTGATGTGAGGAATAAGTTTGGTTTGCAGTATTTGTGTGAGGTTTTTTGTCGATATATTATAAAATTCACTTGCTTTTGCAAGTCGTAAAATTTCCATGCAATAACCCTTGTATAATGATGAATTATTATAGTACTTTATATCTAAGAGATGCCTTATTATCTTTGCGTTTTATATGCATCAAATCCTAAACGCATTACACCGACAGCATAATTGGAAGAGTTATTGTATCGCATAATTTTTTTGACATAGCCTTTCATGTAAGTAAGCTCTTTTTTTCCTTTTGTAAAGGAGCTGTACTTTTTCCCTGTTTTACTTTTTTCATAGACAAAAGAGGCATTTTTATGTTTGTAGGCATAGGAGTACCATGCCGCTTCTACTTTTGCAATATTAGGCATTTTTTTCCAATCGATAAGGGTGTGAAAATCTGCTTTTTCATGGAGGAATCTTGCCGCTGAGAGGATGGCATCTTCCATCTTCGTTAAATCGGGGGTTTGGTTTGTATAGGAGTCGGCATAAACAAAACTGTTTGGCATAAACTGGGGAATGCCTATGGCTCCTGCATACGAGCTTGGAAGATTACATTGTGATGGAGTGCGTTTTGCATCATAACAGTGTTTAATGATGGCCGCCATGTTGGTTTTTCCAAGGTGTAAAAGCCATTTTTGGCGAGCAGTTTTCGCCTCTGTGCGTAGGACAATTGTATTGAAGACAACAAAGGCATCATGGGTGGGATGAATTTCGCCAAGTTTCGTCTCTTTCATTAAAATCGCAGCAATAATCTCACGATTGACTCCATATTTTTGTTCGGCCTTGTCATATACCTTTTTGTATTTTTGGAGATTTTTGACAATTTTTGGTACATACTTGACTAAAACATTGTTGGCTTTTTTCTCTTTTTCTCTGTGGTAAGTAATGTGCTTTGGTTGGAGATATTTCCAACTAATTTCATCAAATATTTGTGTTTTACTATAGGAGAGTAAAAATTGATTGGCATATTGGTAGCTGACACCTTGTTTGATAACCTTGTTACAAATGTCTGTATAATCTTTGTTTTTGAAATCACAGTTTGTGTACTTGGCAGATACAAAGGTGCTAAGACTCAGGAGAATGAGGAGGGTTTTTGTAAAGTTCATTTATAGCTTCTAATCGTTTTGGAGTGCCTATATCATGCCACATGTTATTAAACACTTCCCCACTGACCTGCTCTTTTGCAGCTGCTTCTCTTAAAAGGGGGGCGAGTGGGCTTTTTTGTAACAAAACATCTGCAAAAAGTTTTGGTGAGTAGTAGCCAATGCCGGAAAAAGTGTACTTTTTTGCATTTGTAATAAGCCCATTTTGAAGTGCGAAGTCTCCTTTTTTGTTATGCTGTGGATTGGGAACTAAGATGAGGTGTGCAAGTTTATCTTTGAGTTGGAAGAAGGGGTTAAATGCATAATCACAAAAGATATCTCCATTGACAACTAAAAATGTTTCCTCGCCTAAAAGTGCTAAGGCTTTTTTAATGCCTCCTGCACTCTCTAAAGCACCACTGTCTCGCTCATCAGAGTAGAAGATTTGCACACCCCATTGCCCTCCATCTCCAAGCAAAGCAGGGATTTTCTCGCCTAAATGGGCGATGTTAATAACGATGGTGTCAAAACCATTGTTTGCTAGGTTTTCAATGTGCCAAACAATGAGCGGTTTGCCATGCACTCTCAAAAGAGGTTTTGGAAGGGTATCTGTGAGGGGGCGCATACGCTCTCCTCTGCCAGCAGCAAGAATCATCGCTTTCATTGGATGACTTCTTGTAAAAAGTGTGCAAAATCTTTTGTCTCCTCATAACGCAGAGCTGTTTGGATGGTATAGGCAAGGGTGAGTGGAATATCTTTGAGGTACCCCTCTTTCCCATCACGAAGCCAAAGTCGAGAAAAAATACCGAGGACTTTGATGTGGCGTTGTAGACCCATAAAATCAAAATATTTTAAAAAGAGGGCATCATCAAGTGCGAGCTTTTTTTTGTCTCGAAATGTAAGGGCGAGTTTTTCTATTTTTTTTCTATCAAACGCAATATAACAATCTTTTAAAAGTGAGACTAAATCATAAGTAATTGCCCCACTCATAGCATCTTGATAGTCTATAACACCTATTGCTTGTTTGTTTGTGAGCATAATGTTTCGTGAGTGAAAATCACGATGGACAAAGCGGTTTTGTTCTTGTTCTAAAACAAGGGTGCTGATGGTTTCTAAGGTGTCTGCAATGAGTTTTTTTTGATTGTGTGTGAGTGTGAGTTTGAGGTTTTTTTCTAAGTAGCACTCCTGCATTAACTCCATCTCTGTGTGGAGAAACTCTCTGTCGTAGAGGGGCAAGCCCTCAGTGCTTGCATTTTGCATGGTGATGATTGTATCTATAGCTAAAAGGTAGAGGGACTCAAAGTTTTGCTCACTGAGCACATCAAGGAGTTGTGTATTGCCAAAATCTTCTAAGATGAGATACCCAAGGGAGTGCTCTTGTGCTAAGATTTGAGGGGCTTGTACTTTTGCGTTTAAGAGTCTTTGTGTGACATCTATAAAGGGGATGAGAGAATCAAGTTCTAAGGAGCTGTCCATCACAATGACACTGTGATCTTCGTTTGTGAGACGATAATATTTGCGAAAACTTGCATCAGCACTTGCAAGGGTGAGTATGTATGTTTTGTAGGGAGTTGTTTGTATCCATTTTTGTAGTTTATCCATATATTCCTCCAAGGAGTGAAGCGTGTTTTGCTCCTGTGACACTGCATAAATCAATAGGCTCATTGTGTATGCGTTTGTAGGCAAACCATGCAAATGCCATGGCTTCTAAAAAATCACTACTGACACCGAGTGTGTCACTGATGATAATTTCTGCTTTTGTAAGTG
The DNA here is from genome assembly GCA_027083475.1 of Sulfurimonas sp. Taxonomy (GTDB): domain Bacteria; phylum Campylobacterota; class Campylobacteria; order Campylobacterales; family Sulfurimonadaceae; genus Sulfurimonas. The sequence continues at coordinate 3,212 of JALWON010000051.1, read as the reverse complement.
TTTGAAGACGTTGGCGTAAAAAGCTGTTTTTGGCACCCCCGCCACAGAGTATGCATTTTTGTGTAGGTGTTTTGTTGAGGTCATTGGCAATACTTTTGGCAGTGAGTTCAAGGAGGGTTCTTTGTATATCTGCATCGCTTATGTTTTGAAAAGCGGTGAGTTTTTTTTGCAACCAAGCATCATTGAAGTACTCTCTGCCTGTACTCTTTGGTGCTGCTTGGAAAAAATAATCATCTTCAAGGAGTGTGTGTAAAAGTGGCTCATGGAGTGTGCCACTCTTTGCAAAGTTCCCATCTTTGTCATAGGCTTTCCCTTGCGTTTGCATCATCCAGCTATCTAAAAGCACATTGCCGCAGCCACTATCCCAACCTTGTAACTGCTTCTTTAAAAGGGTGATGTTTGCCATACCACCAATGTTTACAACAGCAACATTTTTGCCTAAATTTTGGAAGATAAACTGATGAAAGGCAGGGGCAAAAGGCGCGCCTTGCCCACCATTGGCTATATCCATACGGCGAAAATCAGAGATGGTTTGTATACCAGTATGTGCTGCCACAATGTTGGGGTCGCCGAGTTGCATGGAAAAAGGAAAAGGAGACTCTGGAGCATGCCAAAGTGTTTGCCCATGCAGCCCAATTGCTATAATATCTTCTGCTTGGAGGTGAAAATATTTTAAAAACTGATGGATGCTTTCTGCATATAAAAGCCCAAGCTTATGGTCTAATTCACCAATTTGTTGGAGGCTTATTTCGTTGTGAATAACATATAAAATTTCTTCTTTGAGTGTGTGGGAAAAAGGGTACTCAAAGGAGTGTATAAGAGAACACGAAGTTGTATTGATTTTGCATAGCACAATGTCTATGCCATCAAGACTTGTGCCACTCATAACACCTATGTAGTATTTTTTCATTATAGGAGAGGGAGATTAGTTATTATTATTTTCTAACTCTTGTTGTAACTCTCCATCTGCTTGTTTTGCTAAAAATTTTTGGTACATTGCATTATCGTTTTTGAATGATGTTTTAATAGAATCAGCCATCTTCTGTGTCACTGCAGGTGTTGGAATACCAACCATAATAAAAAGCTCTTGCGTTTGTGGATTTCTCCAACTATTGCCTAGCTGTTTTGAGCCTTGAAGTGTTTGTGCAGCAAGTTGTTTCGATACATCCGAAGTTGCTTTGTCAAAAGTTGCTGCAGAACCTGAACCTGTTGTGCCTTTATAGTTTTTAAAAAGGTTTGAGACTTTTACTTCAATCTGTCGTGCAAGGGCATCACGAGCTGTTGCCATTGCTTCACTTCTTTGAAAAGATTTATCGCCACCTGCATTCATTTTTGCGACACCAAGTGCTACAATGTAGCCATCAAAATGGGGGTCACAAGTAAATTGTGGGGCAAGTACACCATCTTGACGGCATCGAAAGTCAGCTTTTTCTTGTTGTGTAACTGTCTTTTCTGGTTTTGGTTGCGAAGCACCACAACCAGTGATAAAAAGAGAGAGTGTTACTGCTGTAAGCGCTGTTGTAATAATTTTTGTTTTCATTGTTTCTTCCTTATAAAATTTTGATTATATACCTAAAAGACTTTTAAGTAGCTTTTGGTTTTGTATCTTTTGTGTAAAATTGTGTAACATAAACTCATCTGCTTGTGCAAAACTAGAGAGTGATTTTCCACCAACAATAATCCTTTTCTCGCCAAGGATACTGCGTTTTTTACTATCAAACACTTGAATTGTGATAACCCCTTTGAGGATTTTATATCCAAGACTTATGATTTTCTGTTTTTTTACATGTATATTTATGTGGATTGTTGCACGATATTTTGTGACTTTATAGCCTTTTTGTGTGATGAATGCATAGATTTTTTGTTTATACTTATTATCTGCTCCTTGAAGTGCAAATGAAATAGTTTGAAAAAACTTGTGTATTCTGTTGTAAAAGCTATTGCGTTGTACAATATATTTTTGCGTGTCTGCTTGTGGGTTGACACTTGCAAGCAGGGCAATTTGTTTATCAATACTTGAAAAGTTTTCTTCTACTTTTTTATAATGACGAAGTTTTGCAACACTGTTTTTATATTGCATATTAAGTGTACTTTGTATTGTACTTAAATGCTTGAGTATTTTACTCTTGAGGGATTGTGCTAAGGCAATTCTATTGACTTTGATTGCAACAAAATAGTGGTTTGTGACTTGTTTCTCCTGAATGATTGTGTAGTTATTGAAATGAATCTTTTCAACATGATTGTTTACATTAAGTTGTGAAGATTTTGTGTAATCTGTTTGAGAAACAGTTGTTGTTGATTGAAAATCTGAATCAACAGAGACACTTATCTTTGAAGCGATGAAATTGAGTGCATTGTTAATGGCGTCTGTTTTGTTGCTTCCTTGGGCTGTCGCATAGTAAAACTGACTAGAATCCTGCAGAGTTTGAGAAAACCATGCAGGATAAACAGTAGTAGTTTGTTGCGGTTTTGGTTCCATACAGCCTGTGATGAGTAATAAACTGAAAAGTATTACTCCATACTCTATGTATGTTTTTCTTAACGAATAAATTTTAAACCTTTGCTCCATACACTCTCTTCAGATATAATTTTAATATAATCACCTGCTTTTGGCGTGTAGTTGTTAAACATTTCATCAACTATAATCCAAGAGCTATTTGCAGTAATTTGATTAGAGATTGTACCTTCTCCTATCTTAATAGCTTCTGTAGTTGTTGTCCCTGTCAATGAATTTGTATTCTTCATCATGCTATAAATTTTTACTGATTTACCTTTTTTTGCACCTCGTGTTGCACCAAGTGTTGTTTTAAGGATGATATCATCACCTTTTCTTCTAAGTTCATAAATATACCCTTTGGCTGCAAAAAAATTCTTGAGAGGATATGTCGCTGTGTCAGCTGCTTCTAAACCTGCTTCTCTTACAAGACTATTGTTTTCTCGTACTACATCACGAGAACTTCTCACTTCTGTACTTGTTCGAGCACATTCATCAAAGGCTTTTGAGAAAGCTTCACTGAGTGAGGGAAGTTTGAAGACCTTGATATTCCCTTCAACACAAGATTCATAGCTCATACGTGGAGGTGCATAACAAGTTCTTTTGTTGCCGTCACTATCTTTACATTCGTAGTTATACCCCTCTGTAAAAGAGTGTTCATAGGTAGCATTACTAATTTTCCCTGTAATAATAAAATCAGCCTGTCCCACATCTGTAC
>JALWON010000050.1 GCA_027083475.1 Sulfurimonas sp. | reverse complement strand
TTGTACGCAAAGGCGATACACTCTTTATGGATGAACTCTACCATGCCTCAGGGGTCTTAGCTTCACAACTTTCTCATATTAAGGTAGAGTTTTTTCCACATAATGATATGCATGCCTTGCGTTTAGCACTTGAAAATTCACAAGCCAAACGCAAGATTGTTGCTGTAGAAGGGATTTACTCTATGGATGGTGATTTGGTGCATCAAGAGGTTTTTGCAATTTGCGATGCACAGAATGCGCTGCTCATTGTCGATGAGGCACACAGTAGTGGGGTGATTGGTGAGGAGCTGATGGGTGTGTTTGATTATTATAACATCAGTATTAAAGAGAACTATATTAAGATGGGAACACTTGGCAAGGCCTATGGGAGTTTTGGTGCATTTATTTTAGCGAGTGAGCACATTGTAGAGTATTTGCTCAACCGTGCAAAACCTATCATTTATGCAACTGCACTCTCTTTATATGATACACTCTTAGCTCATGAGTCTTTAAAATATATTCAAAACAACAAAGAATCGCTCAAAAAAGCAATACAAAAGAGACAAAAAATTATAGAAGAAGTGTTGGGCATAAAGGTTGCAGGTTTAATTGTGCCTTTGCTTGTGAACGATAACAAAAGAGTAATAGAAATCAAAAATGAACTTGAAAATTTTAGTGTAAGTGTGGGGGCGATTCGACAGCCTACTGTTACTCAAGCGATCATTCGTCTCATTGCACGGCTTGGTGAGAGTGCAGAAGATTTACGAGATGTATGTCAAAAACTGGATAAACTGCGAGCATGAAGATTCAAAAACTCCAAATCCAGTTTGAGGATACAATGCTCGTTGATATTCATTTTAATATTACTTCTTCTTTAGCCCTTGTTGGCGAGAGTGGGAGTGGGAAAAGCTTGACACTCAAGGCACTGCTTGATATGCTTCCAAATTCTATGAAAAAAACCCTTCAGGTTGATGCTGATTTTGTCCTCAAAGCAGGAGAAACACTCTCTTTGGTGCCACAAAACCCTTTTACAGCACTCTCCCCACTCACAAAAATCAAAAAGCAATTCTTTGCAAAAAAAGAGCGGGTGCTTGAACTTTTTGAGGCTGTGGGCTTAGATGCAACACTGTTAGAACGTTTTCCTCCTGAACTCTCAGGCGGGCAACTCCAGCGTATTGTCATTGCTATGGCACTTGAATCAAAGCCAAAATTGCTTTTGCTTGATGAGCCCACAACAGCCCTTGACCCCAAAACAAAAAGCATGGTTTTAGCACTTTTAAAAAAATTACAAAAAAAAGAGCACTTTTTCATGCTTTTTGTCACCCATGACATTGCCTCTGCTGCACAAATTTGTGAAGATATTTGTGTGATAAAAGAAGGAAAAGTTATAGAGGATGGTATAATAACGGAGATATTAGAAAATCCCAAAGAGTTGTATACAAAAACACTCATAGAAGCGAATTTTGCAAATAGGAAATTTAGAGCATGAAAACGATTAAAAGATTGATTATAACGATTGTGATTTTGGGGTTTTTATCGCCTTTTGCACTTATTGGCTACTATCTTTATGCATACGATTATGACATCTCCAAACTTGTGAATTACCACCCTGCAACAACATCAATTATTTACGATAGAAACGGTGATAGGATTGCGAATGTTTTTTATAAGAAAAATCGTTTTTATGCCTCATTTAATGAGATTCCTCCGCGTGTGATTGAAGCACTTGTTGCCATTGAAGATACAACTTTTTTTGAGCATCCCGGGATTAATGTTGAGGCTATTTTTCGTGCTGTGATTAAGGTGGTACAGGCAGGAAAAGCAGTACAGGGAGCAAGTACCATCACACAACAGCTTGTCAAAAATGTTCTTTTAACACGAGAGAAAAAACTCTCACGAAAAATTAAAGAGGCCATTTACTCGATTAAACTTGAGCAGGCTTTAACAAAAACAGAGATTTTAGAACGCTACTTAAATGAGATTTATTATGGGCATGGGTATTATGGGATTAAAACAGCGGCTGATGGCTACTTTCATAAACGATTGGAAGACTTAACTCTCAAAGAGATTGCTATTTTAGTAGGACTTCCAAAAGCACCGAGTACCTATGCTCCAACAAGAAATTATGAGATGTCTATGGGGCGTGCAAACCGTGTTATTACCCGTATGCATGTCCTTGGTTGGATTGATGAACATGCCTATGCTCAAGCACTCGCAGAATCTCCTCAAGTATATAATGATACTTTGACAAAAAACAAAGCACCTTTCATTGTGGATGAGGTTGCTCGGATTATGCGAGAGAAAGGGATTAAAGATTTACGAACCGGTGGCTATAAAATTTATACGACAATCGATTTAAGTTTACAAAACGCAGGTCGTGAGGCTTTGCATTATGCTTATGAGCTTGCTCTTAAACGCAGTGTTAAAAAGAAAGAACAAGAATTAAAACGGTTTGAGTATGCGAAAAAAACAGAAGATGAAACGTATGAGTTTCGAGATGTCAATATGTCAAAACTCAATGGAGCCTTGGTATCACTTGATTCTGCATCTGGAGATGTTCTTGCTTTAGTGGGCAGTGTCTCTTATAAGGAGAGTTCTTACAATAGGGCAACACAAGGGCGAAGACAACCTGGGTCTGCGTTTAAGCCTTTTATCTACCAAGTAGCACTTAATTTAGGTTATTCAGGAGCAACAAAACTTGTTGATATAGCCAAAACCTACTCTTATGAGAAAAATGGAGAAGAGAAAAAATGGCAACCCAAAAACTATGAAAAAGATTATAAAGGGCTAATTCCTCTGCGAGAAGCCCTTGTCCATTCACGCAACCTTGCAACAATTAATCTTGTCAATGAACTGGGATTAAATGCACTTTTAAAAGAGTTAAATAAATTTCATATTCAAAATTTACCGCATGATCTCTCACTCTCTTTAGGAAGTATTTCACTCTCACCGCTGCAACTTGCGGGGTATTATACCTCTTTTGCAAATCATGGTGTGCAAAAAGTGCCACATCTCATCAGTAGCATAGAGCAGGGAGGCAAAACGATGTATGAGAAAGAGGATATCTCCTATGAGGTCTCACCTGCGACACAGGCTTATATTATGACAACAATTTTGCAAGATGTTGTACGGCGCGGAACAGGGCGAAGAGCAAGAGCAGCAGGTATAGAACTCGCAGGAAAGACAGGAACAACTAACAAAAATGTTGATGGCTGGTTTGCAGGGTACTCCCCAAGTATAGAGACTGTGGTTTGGTTTGGAAATGATGATAATTCACCAATGTACCGTGGGGAAACAGGAGGAAGAGTAGCTGGGCCTGCGTTTAGTAAGTATTATGAAAAACTACTCAAACTCAAACCGCAGGTAAAACGTAAGTTCAAACAGCCAGAGGGGATTATAGAAGTAAACATAGACAAGGGAAAAGAGTATTTCAGTGCCATCTCCAAACCTCCAAGATTAGAAGAAGAAGTAAGTCCGGAAGATGAACTTTTGTGGTGAAAATTAACAAGAGATTTTCACTTCATTTGACAAAACAATAAAAAAAGTATATACTTTTTAATATATACTAAAAGGAGTGGATTATGACAATGTTAGCGAAAGTTTTTAAAAATGGACAGAGTCAAGCAATCCGAATTCCAAAAGAATTTCGAGTAAATAGTGATGAAGTCTATATAGAATGTATCAATGATATGCTTATTATCAAGCCAAAACTTACAAATAAATGGGAATCTTTTTTTCAAGAGTTAGAAAACATAGAGAGTGATGATTTTTTAGCACAACGAGAACAGCTACCAGCACAAGAGAGAGATTTGTTTTAATGCTCTATATACTTGATGCAAATATTTGTGGATATATTATTAGAAATAAGCCAGAAGCAATGAAAGAAAAACTGAAAACAGTTGAAAAAAATCATGAAATTGCACTCTCTAGTGTAGTTGTTGCAGAGTTATTGTATGGTACTCAGAAAAAAGGAAGTGTCAAACTCTCAAAAGTAGTCAATAGTTTTATCAGTAACTTTACTATATATGATTTTGATAAGTTAGCTGCAATTCAATATGCTATAGTGAGAGATGTTTTACAAAAACAGGGAAATATTATAGGTTCAAATGACCTTTTGATAGCAGCACATGCAAAATCATTAGATGCTATTTTAGTCACAAACAACAGTAAGGAATTTCAACGAGTTCCTGATTTAAAGATTGAAAATTGGATCTAAAAAGCATCCATATTTTTACTCACCCTTAGGCTTTCTTGCTTTAATACTGATAGTTTTTCCTACTTTTGGTTTCCCATCATAGCGGTGGTTTCTCTCGCCACTTTTGCCTGAAAAGATGGCTTTTCCATTTTTATCTTTCCCTAAAAATTTGTTTGGTGCTTTTTTCTTTTTGGTCCATTTATCATCTGCATCAGATTTTTTCTCTTTTGGTGCTTGTGTTTTGGCTTCATAGCGTTGTTTTGCTACTTCTTTAATCTGCTCTTTTGTTAAGGGTTTCTTTTTGTGACTTTCTTCTTTTTTTGGTGCTTGTGGGTAAGCAAAACCTTCTCTCGTCTCTTGTTTGAGGGCACGACCAAGCAGCATCTCTACTTGATGGAGTTCTTTTTGTTCTTCTTGGCTTAAAAGCAGCAGTGCTTTTTGTGTTGCTTTGGCAACTCTGGCCATATAGACAATGTTTTTAATAGGTAAATCAAAACTAATGAGGAGTTCACAACTAAGCGCTTTTTGTTTGATGAGTTCTCTGTCTTCAATCACTTGTATCGTTTTATTCTCTAAGGCATCGATGATGCTTTGTGGTTCTTTTGAGCAGGCAACTACAATGTGTAATGTTGCATTCTCTGCAATAATTGTATTTAAAAGCTCCAATTTTTTTTCGCTAGGACATTGGTAGACACGGTGATTGTTGGGTTTAATAGTGATTTGTTTGTTGGACATAAAGAAGCCTTAAAAATTAGTTTTGAAATTATACCTTTATTCGCCCTAAATTATGCTATTATAGAGAATATACAGATTAGGAAAAAAATGACATTTAAAGATTTAGGACTCTCAAGCCCATTACTCAAAGCAATTCGTGAGCAAGGATACGAGACACCAACACCCATTCAAGAAAAAGCGATACCCATTATTTTACAAAAAAAAGATGTTTTAGCCGGTGCGCAAACAGGAACAGGCAAAACAGCAGGTTTTACCCTGCCATTGTTAGAACTTTTAAGCCGTGCAAAACATAAAACGCAACAACATAAGGTGAAAGCTCTTGTGCTTACACCTACTCGTGAACTTGCCTCACAAGTTGAGGAGAGTGTACGACTCTATGGAAAACATTTACCTTATAAATCAGCCGTTATTTTTGGAGGGGTGAAGATTAACCCGCAAATAGCCGCTTTGAGAAAAGGTGTGGACATTGTGGTGGCAACTCCAGGGCGTTTGCTTGACCACATTGCACAAAAGACAATTAATTTACAATCAGTGGATTTTCTTATTTTAGATGAAGCAGATAGAATGCTTGATATGGGCTTTGTCAATGACATTAAAAAAGTTGTAGCCATTTTACCAAAAGAGCGACAAACCTTGCTTTTCTCAGCAACGTATTCAGAGGCTATTAAGAAGTTGTCAAACCAATTTTTGAAATCGCCAACACTCATAGAAGTCGCCCGTGCAAATACTTCAAGTGAAATCGTAAAGCAAGCGGTCTATCATGTCGATAAAACACGCAAACGCGAACTCTTGACACACCTTATACAGGAGGGGAAATGGCAACAGGTTTTAGTCTTTACCCGTACAAAACATGGAGCAAATCGCTTAAGTGGACAGCTTGAAAAAGATGGTATCACCGCTGTAGCCATTCATGGAAACAAGAGTCAAAACGCAAGAACAAAGGCATTGGCTGATTTTAAAAAAGGTGTAGTGCGAGTGCTTGTTGCTACTGACATTGCAGCTCGGGGGATAGATATAGACCAACTCCCGCATGTTGTGAATTTTGAGCTTCCAAATGTGAGTGAAGATTATGTGCATCGCATAGGACGAACGGGAAGAGCAGGGAACATGGGTGAGGCGATTAGTTTAGTTTGTGTCGATGAAGATGAGTTTTTAGTAAATATAGAAAAGCTGATTAAAAAAGATATACCAAAAGTGTGGCTCAAAGGCTTTAAACCAGACCCAAGTATTAAGGCAGAGCCTATTAACATGGGTGGTAATCGTGGGGCTAGAAATAAACCACGGGGAAGAGGAAGACGATAGTTTAGTTACTTAAATCTTTGAGTAGCCCATCTTTTAAGTCATAAATAAGACCATGAACATTGAGTTCTTGGTCATTATCGATGGCATTTTGCACGATAGTTGTGTTTAAAATATTGCGTACTTGTTCGATAACATTGAGCTCACAAAGTCGATGAAAACGATCCTCTTTGTCATCAATACTCTCTAACTCCTCTTCATGAAAACGGTAGACATCTTTAATATGCCTTAGCCAATTATCTATAAGTCCATGTTGTGTATCTTCCATTGCCGCTCGAACGCCACCACAGCCATAATGCCCACACACGATGATATGCTTCACTTGGAGCACTTCGACTGCATATTGGATGACAGAGAGTGCATTGAGGTCGGTATGGACGATAACATTGGCGATGTTACGATGCACAAAAACATCACCAGGGGGTAAGTCGATGATTTGGTTGGCAGGAACACGGCTATCGGCACAGCCTATCCACAAGTAATCTGGATTTTGTCTTTTGGAGAGTTTATAAAAAAACTGTGGGTCAGATTCTCGAATAGAATCTGCCCATATTTTGTTGTTTTGGAAAAGTTTTGTCAGCTTTTTTGGGGTATGCATTAGGATGCTCTATTTAAAGCACAAAACATTGCTTTGATAGATGCAATGGTAATATTTGTATCGGCTCCTACCCCAAAACAGGAGAGTGTTTTGTCATTTTGTATCTCTATGTAGGCAATTGCTTTAGCAGAACTTTTATCACCACAGGAGTGTTCAGAGTAGGATTTAATTGTAAAATTATGTTTATACTCTTGCATTAAAGCATTTTTACATGCATCAATAGGACCATTCCCCTCTCCCTCTGCTGTAATGGTTTTACCCTCATGCTTGTAGGTAATGCTACATTTAGAGACTCCATTTACAGAGGAGAGTGTTGCATCAATAAAAGTGAAAGACTCTTTTGGATGAAAATAGGTCTCTTCAAATATATCAAGAATCTCTTTTGCATCAAGTTCCACTCCTTTTGCATCACTTACTGCTTGAACAATCTTACCAATTTCAGGGTGCATCGCTTTTGGAAGCTGGTAGCCATAATTTTTTTCTAAAATGTAAGCCACCCCGCCTTTTCCTGATTGAGAATTGATACGGATGATGCTTTCATAGGTTCTTCCAACATCAGCAGGGTCTATAGGCAAGTAAGGTACTTCCCAAAAAGGATCCTCTTTTGCTTCTTGGTGTGCTAAGCCTTTGTTGATAGCATCTTGGTGTGAACCTGAAAACGCAGTATAGACAAGTTCTCCAACATAAGGATGCCTTGGGTGTGTTGGAAGCTCTGTACAGCGTTCTACAACCTCTAAGACTTCATTGACATTAGAAAAATCGAGTTTTGAGTCAATGCCTTGTGTTGTCATGTTGATTGCGAGGGTAATAATATCTACATTCCCTGTGCGTTCACCATTACTTAAAAGTGTTCCCTCCACTCTATCTGCACCAGCAAGCAAAGCAAGTTCTGTTGCTGCAACAGAGGTGCCTCTGTCATTATGGGTATGCGTGGAGATGATGACATTTTCACGATTGTCTAAATGTGCTGCCATCCACTCTATTTGGTCTGCATAAACATTTGGTGTTGCCATCTCTACCGTTGCAGGGAGATTAATAATAACAGGTCGGACATCTGAAATACCCCAAGCTGCCGTGACTGCATTAGATATTTCTGCTGCAAAGTCCAGTTCTGTGCCTGTAAAACTCTCAGGAGAGTACTCTAAAAAGATTTCGCCATCGTGTGAAGCTTCATACTTTTTGACAAGTGCGACACCATTTAAGGCAAGGTCTATAATCTCCTTTTTTGTTTTTGCAAAAACAATTTTTCTTTGTGCCACAGATGTAGAGTTATAAAGATGTACTGTTGCTTTTTTGACCCCTTGCAATGCTTCAAAAGTTTTTGCAATCAAATGCTCACGCGCTTGAACTAAAACCTGTACAGTGACATCATCAGGAATAAGATTCTCATCAACTAAGCGGCGTAAAAAATCAAATTCTACCTTTGAGGCTGATGGAAATCCTACTTCGATTTCTTTAAATCCGAGTTTGAGTAAGAGTGTAAAAAGTTCAAGTTTTTTCTCCATAGACATAGGGTTTATAAGTGCTTGGTTCCCAT
>JALWON010000049.1 GCA_027083475.1 Sulfurimonas sp. | reverse complement strand
CTTTAATCACATATTTTACAGACTCTATCACATCTTCATGTGTTAAAACAGTGACATATTCAGGAATAGTAAGTCCAAGTTTATGATTCATTTTCATACGACCAACTTGCGTTAAGTCATAACGTTCAGGATCAAAGAAAAGTTGATTCACAAAGATTTTTGCTGCTTCTTTTGTCACTGGTTCACCAGGACGCATTACTTTGTAAATACGGATTGCAGCTAAATCATTTTCATCTTCAATCTCTTCAGTTTGTTTGAGAAGTTTCAAAGAATCTGCATCTGCATTAAATGCATTAATAACAGACCCATCAACACCCTCTGCTAAATCATTCGCAATTTTAAAAGATTCCACTCCAAGTTCTGCAAGTTTTTTCAGTTTTGTTTCATCAATATGTGTCATTGTATCAAATAACACTTCCCCTGTTTCTGGGTCGATGATAGGCTCTGCCAAATAACGATCAAGTAAAATCTCTAATGGGTACTGAACAGTTTTCACCCCGTCATCAAGAAGTTTTTGACCTTTTTTCGCAGAGAGACGTTTCCCTGCATGGACAAGGACTTTCCCATCAACATCCAATAAATCGTATGATATTCTTGATGCATAATCACTCGGATTATAATCCATTGTAAATTTTCCATCTGCGATTTGTATTGTTTGAATAGGGTAAAAAAGTTTTAATATATCTTGTTTTGAGTATCCCAAAGCACGGAACATAATCGTAACCGGTACTTTACGGCGTTTATTGATTCTCATATATAAAATATCTTTAGGGTCATACTCAAAATAGAGCCAAGAACCACGATCAGGAATAATTTGTCCTGTATAAACAAGATTATTTCCTGCAGTCACAGACTCTTCTTCTTTAAAAATAACACCAGGTGAACGGTGGAGTTGATTCACAACAACACGCTCTACACCATTAATAATAAATGATGTTCTATCAGTCATAAGTGGAATATCACGAACAAAAATACTCTGCTCTTTAATATCTTTTACACCAAGTTTTTCTTTTGTATTTTCATCTCTGTCCCATAAAACAAGACGAGTTTTCATTCGAAGACTCACAGCATAAGTAAGTCCTCTCTCCATACACTCACGCACTGTGTATTTAGGATTCGTAACTTCACTGCCAATATACTCTATAGTTAATCTATTTTGAGCATCGTGAATAGGAAAAGCAGATTGAAATACATTTTCAATCCCACTTGTACTTCTATCTTTAGCATCAAGCATTAAAAATGTATCATAAGAACTTTGTTGTAATTGCAATAAGTTGGGTACTTCAATAGCTTGAGGAGTTTTTGAGAAATCTACACGAAGACGGTTTCCGGAATATAAAGTGTTTAACATAGGCTAACCTCGATGAGTTGTTGATTATCTAATCTAGACGTCTCTAGATAGATGTTTAAATTCCAATGAAGGAACTAAATAAGTTGTCATATTAATTATAGTGCTTATAAACGACATAAGGGCACTTTTACGAGGAGAGAATTTCTCTTCGTAAAAGCGCCCAAAAAGTGAGGGCAAAAGCCCTCATAGAAATGAAATAGCCGCTAAGACTTATTTAACTTCTACAGATGCACCCGCTTCTTCTAAAGCAGCTTTTGCTTCTTCAGCAGCATCTTTATCTACACCCTCTTTGATTGTAGATGGTAAGTTTTCACAAGCTTCTTTTGCTTCTTTAAGTCCAAGACCAGTAAGACCACGAACTGCTTTAATAACACCAATTTTCTTAGCACCAACATCAGTAAGTACTACATCAAATTCAGTTTTTTCAGCAGCAGCTTCCCCACCAGCAGCAGCGCCACCAGCAACAGCAACAGGTTGTGCAGATACACCGAATTTTTCTTCAAATTCTTTTACTAATTCAGAAAGTTCTAATACAGAAAGTCCTGAGATAAATTCTAATACGTCTTCTTTAGTTACAGCCATAATACAATTCCTTTATTTTTTTCAAAAATTAAGGAAACCTTTTACTATTATTGTACGATGACGGAAGTAATTCCGCCATCTACGTTAACACTAGGTTTCCCTCAGTGGGAGGCTCATCGCACTTGTGCGATTTTATTT
>JALWON010000048.1 GCA_027083475.1 Sulfurimonas sp. | reverse complement strand
ATGCAACGATAGAAGTGATTAAACAGGCAGATACTTTGCCTTCTATAGCGGTAGAAGATGCTTCCTATCAGTACGATGAAACATTTCAAATGCAAGTATTTAAGGCATTGGTTGCAGATTTAAATGTCATCTCTCTTTTTAATGTAGATAGACACCACAGGGTTGTTGATTATGATGATCAAGATGTTTTAGTTGCCAATAAAGATGCCCATTATGTTTTACGATTTAAAATGACAGATGAAGATAGTACAGGCATGATGGTTGCAATGAAACTTTTTCATGCTGGTGCTGTTGTCTTTAGTAAAAATTATAGAGTCAACAAAAAAGAGTTGTATGTTTTTGTGAGTCATGCCATTGCCTATGACATCAATGAATATATGGGAAAAGAGTCTGTTGCTTGGATGAAACGCAAGGTCGTTTTTTCTCGAATTGTTGCACCAAGAAAAAGTGAGATAGTGATTGCTGATTATACTTTGTCCTATCAGCATGTGATACTCAGTGGCGGTTTTAACATTTTTCCAAAGTGGGCAACAAGCCGACAAGACTCCTTTTATTATACTGCGTTAAGTGGGAAAAAACCAACACTCAAGTTTTTAGATATACGTAATGGCAAAATTTCCACTATTGCCGCTTCTGATGGTATGATTGTCTGTTCTGATGTGAGTAAGGATGGACAGCGTTTACTTTTGACCACAGCAAAAGAGGGACAGCCTGATATTTATACTTATAATGTGATTTCTAAAAGATTAGCGAGACAAACATTTTATAAGGGAATTGATGTTGGGGGGCATTTCATGGGGAATGATTCTATTGTTTTTATCTCAGACCGCTTAGGGTATCCAAATGTTTTTTCTAAAAAAATTGGTACAAAAGGGGTAGAACAGATGGTTTACTATGGTAAAAGCAATTCTGCTTGTAGTGTGCATGGACCCTATATTGTCTATAAAGCAAGAGAGAGTTCCAATGTTTTTTCAAAAAACAGCTTTAATCTACATCTTATCTCCACACAAACAGATTTCATTCGCCGCTTAACAGCAACAGGTATTAATGAGTTTCCAGAATTTTCTCAAGATGGGGATGCTATTATTTTTATAAAAAATTATAAGGCACAGAGTTCCATAGGAATTATAAGACTTAATTATAATAAAAATTATCTTTTTCCTCTAAAATATGGCCGTTTACAGTCTTTAGATTGGTAAATACTAAGCATAATTTATTTTAGAAGAATCTTATGGATAATTTTTAACAAAATATGCATTTTTTTTGGTATAATAATTCAATTTAAAAAATCGAAGGAAGATTGATATGAAAAGTATAGTAATTTCTGGTGTTGTGGCATCATTATTATTTTTTAGTGGTTGTAGTGAAAAAGCTCCTGTAGTGGACACAAAAGCAAGTACACCGACACAAGAAGTTGTCAAAGAAGCAAAGCCTGTTGAAACAGAAGTTGTAGCACCAGAGGAGAGTAGTGTAGGTTCAAACTTAAATGTAATGAAATTAAACGAGGCAGAAGGAAAATTGGCTTCTATCTACTTTGATTATGATAAATTTAACATTAAATCTTCTATGCAAGCAAAAGTGACTGCTGATGCTGAAGTTGTAAAAATGGTTGCAGATACTTATAATGTAAAATTAGAAGGAAACTGTGATGAGTGGGGAAGTGATGAGTATAACTTCGCTTTAGGTCTTAAACGTGCCAATGCGGTAAAACAAGCTTTAGTTGCAGAGGGTGCAGATGCATCTAAAATTTCTATGGTGAGTTATGGCGAAAGCAACCCTGTTTGTCATGATAAAACGCAAGAGTGTTGGGCGAAAAATCGTCGTGTTGATTTCTCTCTTCTTCCGTAGTTAATCTATGAAACAGAGTGCAATTGCTGTAATCATTACAGCTATTGTGCCACTTTTACTCAATGGTGCTGAACCTTCTGCGTTTGGTGCTGGTGATATTGAGAGTTCCTCCCCGTATGGTCTTACATCAACTGAAAAAGTTCTTTTACAAACGAAAAAGCAATTAAGTAAAGTTGTCGTCAAAAGTAAAAATCAGGCAAATGAAGTTGATTCTTTACGTGAACGGATAGATGG
>JALWON010000047.1 GCA_027083475.1 Sulfurimonas sp. | reverse complement strand
GTTCAACTTCGTAAAAGTCTGCACCAGTTCTATCCATTTTGTTTACAAAAACAATAGAAGGAACTTTATAGCGGTTACGTTGTCTCCATACAGTCTCAGACTGAGGTTGTACACCACCAACAGCACAAAACACTGAAACAGCACCATCAAGTACACGCATAGAACGCTCAACTTCAATAGTAAAGTCAACGTGGCCCGGAGTATCGATAATATTTATCTGTTTCCCTTGCCATTCACAAGTCGTCGCAGCAGATGTAATTGTAATACCACGCTCTTGCTCTTGTTCCATCCAGTCCATAGTAGCAGCACCATCATGAACCTCACCGATTTTATGTTCAACACCAGTGTAGAAAAGAATTCTTTCTGTTGTTGTTGTTTTACCTGCATCAATGTGAGCAGCAATACCGATATTTCTTACATCATTTAGTTTGTGACTTCTTGCCATAATTTATCCTCTTACCATCTGTAATGAGCAAATGCTTTATTAGCCTCTGCCATTTTGTAAGTATCTTCTTTTTTCTTAAATGCAGCACCTTTGTCAGTCGCTGCATCCATAAACTCATTTGCCAATCTCTCAGCCATAGTTCTTTCGTTTCTTTTACGTGCAGCATCAATTAACCATCGAATAGCTAAAGATTGTTGACGTACAGGGCGTACTTCTACTGGAACTTGATAAGTAGCACCACCAACACGGCGACTCTTTACTTCTATAATTGGTTTAATATTTTCAATAGCTTCATTAAATGTATCTATTCCTGATTTTTCACCACGTGAGCTAATGATATCCATAGCACTATAAATGATTTTTTCAGCGACAGATTTTTTACCATCTAACATTACTTTGTTTATAAATTTCGTCAGTATTTTGCTTCCATAAACTGGATCTGGCATAACTGGACGAACGGGAGCTTTTCTTCTTCTCATTTGAATTTTCCTTCTTCTTCAATTTGTATCTTCAAATTTACTCAAAATTAATCACCTAAGATTAATCCTGTAGCTATTGAATAATTTAATAGACTTCTCGCTTAACTATTTTCAAAATGAAACTAGTTTCATGGGCTTTCTGCCGAAGAAAACCAAGCGTTAGCGTAGTAAAACGGGCTTCTGCTCGTTTTGCGTACTAATAAATATTTAGGTTCCTGAAAAGTAATTTATTACTTTTTAGGTCTTTTAGTTCCGTATTTAGAACGAGCAACCATACGGTTAGCAACACCAGCAGTATCAAGTGCACCACGAACAATGTGATATTTCACACCCGGTAAATCTTTGATACGACCACCACGAACGAGAACAATAGAGTGCTCTTGAAGGTTGTGACCCTCACCACCGATATATGAAATTACTTCAAAACCAGATGTTAATCTTACTTTTGCAACTTTTCTTAAAGCCGAGTTAGGTTTTTTAGGCGTAGTTGTGTAAACACGAGTACAAACGCCACGACGCTGTGGACATGAGTCAAGAGCTGGTGATTTTGATTTTTTAATCACACGTTTACGCTCTTTACGAATCAGTTGATTGATTGTAGGCATACAATTCCTTTTTACTTAAATTTTCCAGTAGAATGTAACTCACTAAAAATTTTAGAGAGTTATAGACACGAAACTTTACAGAAATTGTCATTAAAGTTTGCTTATTTTAAGATTATATTCAGTTTTTTTGGAGAGAGTGTTAAGATTTTTTCGGAGGATGGGCTTCCCAATACTCTTTAAATTTTTTATTATAGTAGATACTTGCTTCTTTTTTTGACATTTTATTTGGTATCGCAATATTGGGTTTATTGACGACCCACTCGCCATTCACAAGTCGCATATCATACTTTACTGCATAATGATATTCGCCATATGTCATCTTCTTCTCCGCTACTTTTCTTGATTATTATTGAAATTATAGCAAAAAAATAGTCAACTTTTAAGAAATTACTAAAATTAATATTTTATTTTTTCTATAAAAAGTGAAAGCAGATAATAATCATTCAAATAAGGAGAATCCACTTTAAAAAGCAGTTGTCTATACTTCAAGTAATTTAACCACACTTTTTGACTCTGTTTTTCACGGCCGCGTTTTAAAAGCTCAAAACTCACCGAGGCATTGATAAAGCCTTTGAGTAAACGCACCTCATTTGAGTCTTCAAATCTTCGAGGGAACCAACTCTCTTCAAGGGCTTCATGCGCATCATAAAAACGCTCTTCTTCTAAACACGCTTTAAATTCTGCTATTTTTTTCTTCATCATCTAAAACCATCATATTTGTTCTCCAGTATCCTCTGCCACCTTTGAGCGAAATGCATACATAATCTGGAAATTTTTCCTTATACTCTTTGAGACGGTTTAGCGATGCCTTGCCTGTGTCGCAGTAAAAAACAAAAATGCTCCCCTTTTTATACTGTTTGAGTGCATAAGGATTATAAGTAACTGTCTGTGCTTTTTCTATCGGTGCGAGGATGGTATCGACTAAGACAACATCCACCCCCTCTTTTTGCAGCTTTTTTTTCTGTAGTAAGAACTCTTTTTGTGTCCACTCGTTTGGATAATCAATCATCTACTTTATTGTCTATGGTTTATAAAACTGTTATATAAATCTTCAAAACCAACTTCACTTGAGTGTTCAACTTTTGCCATTGTCTCTATAGCCTTTGCAAATTGTCCTTCACTCCAGAGTTTCACAGCATGTTTTGCTTCTTGATGCACAAGAGCATGGTGCGAGTTCAGTGAGGAGATTGCTTTTGTATCATCTTTAATTTTTTCTTTATGTTTGTTAAACCACTGTCCAAAACGGCAAGAGTTTTCATCTACCATCGCACTCTCTTTGCCATCTATAAATGCTTCATAGGCTAACAGTTTAAATAAAATGTGATCGATTTTTCCAGTACCAACTCCAATCTCATTAGAAATGTTCTCTGTTAATTGTGAAATAGTGTGTGAATTGTTGATAACATGGTCTAACTCTTCAAAAAATGATACAAGTTTACTATTCATCGTATCTGTATTTTCTCGAAACATCTCGGCGACATCTTGAATTTCAGAGGTATTTTGTTTGAGTTGTCCGATGCTTATCTCTACTTCATTGGTCGCTTTTTGTGTACGTTCGGCAAGTTTACGCACCTCATCTGCTACCACCGCAAAACCACGACCATGCTCACCTGCACGAGCTGCTTCTATGGCTGCGTTTAATGCCAAAAGATTGGTTTGATCAGAAATATCTTTAATAAGGTTAATAATATCCCCTATAGAAGAAACACTCTCATTAAGTGAATTTGCACCATTGTTCAGGTTTTCTGCCTCTTGGGCTATTAAGTCTATAGACTCATTAATCGCTTGGGAATCAGATTGTACTGTATCTATACGAGTTGCTGTTTTTGCATTTGTTTCACTTGCAACTGCCAACTGCTCAACAGATGTTTCCATAATGGTGCGTGTAAATGTCACACCACTCTTGTATGATTTGAGTAAAAGCTGGATAATGTCCTCTTTTGCCTTGTCTTCTTCAGAACACACCTCTTCATCTGCATGATTATTGGCCGCATAGAGTTCACTTTGTAAACGCTCTACCTCTGCCTCAAGACTTTTGTTTTTAGCCTCTAAATGGCGAATATGCTCTTGTTCTTGTGAACATCCTGAAAAAAATCCCATCTCACATCCTTTTACTCTTTAATAATTTGAACAATTTTATCATAAAAATTATAATATAATTCCAAATGGCTAAAAAAAATAAAAAGAACAGTAAAATCAACCAAAGAATCAAAGAGTACTTTGATGGCGACCCTTTTGATGTGGGCATACAAAGAGTAAGTGCAGAGACACTCAGTGAACTCTTTGCCACCCTTGGCATTTACGACATTGTACACAACAAAAAACTGATGATTAAAACGATTCGTATGATTTGGAGTGAACCCAATGGCGAATACAAACGCGATATTCTTAACTTTTTTGAAGCAAATCAAGAGCTATACCCCTCCCAAACACCCAAACATATAAGCCCAGAACTTGGCAACAGGCTCGATACTTTTTTAGACCAACTCGAAGTAAGTCAAGAAGAGGCACAAGAACTTCTCCTCAGCTTTAGCACAACAAAAAACAAAAAAATCACCCTCAATAAAGTAGAATCCAAGCTCAAGCATATCCGTTTTTTGCATAAAAAAGAGCAGTTAGAAAAAGCACTTGATGGCATTTTTGACATTGATGACTCTTTGGAGTTTAATGCTTCACTTGCCTATAGTGTTTATGAACAATTTTTTCACAAAATCCTCACTCTTAACACAAAACCCTATAGCTATGAGTATCTTCAAGAGAGTGATTTTGATGCCATTGTGGACAAAATTCAAGCAGACAAACTCCAAATCATCCAAGAAAAGCAAGCGAGTATCAATGCTTTTATCAAATCTTTAAAAGTACCTCATGCCTATCTGACAAGCCAGCAAATCACGACAGCACTTCGAGCCAATCCACCCAAAACAAACCTTGAGTACCCCCTTTTAAGTCAAAAGCTCCTCAGAAGTATTCTTGAAAAAAAACTGCCACTTGATACCCTTGAACTCCATGACCAAGAGCTTCTCATTCAAACCAAAGAGCACCTCAGCCTCCCCTACTCTACAAAAGAGTTAGCGCTAAACCTAGAACTTCATCTCGAACTCAACACCATTTTAGGGCATATTTGGAATGCTAAGCGTTTTGACTTCAAAGAAGCAGTAACCCAAGCAAAAAAACAACGACAAGAGGAATTTAATCTCTCCTTAGCAAGCCTTGTTCAAGAGTGTGGACGCTATGCAAAACTCCTTCATCTCACAGCAGAAGCCCTGCACCATAAAGTCTATGAGTACCTCTTAGAACTCCTCCCGCCATCGCTAATTATTTCACCCAAAATCATCAGAAAGACAACACGGATTTTTATTTACAACATTCAAGAAGAGTTAATGAAAAGGCAAAGAAAAGAGTTGCTTGTCCGTACTATTCGTGATTTTAAAAACCTTTTTCCTTTGGCACGCGAGATGCGAAGAAAACTCACCCTGCACATCGGTCCAACCAACAGCGGGAAAACCTACCAAGCCATGCAAAAACTCCAAGAAGCTGACACAGGGTACTACCTTGCACCCCTGCGTTTACTTGCCCTTGAAGGTTACGAAACCCTCAAATCGCAAGGAGTAGAGAGTTCACTCATCACAGGTGAAGAGCAGATTATAGATGATGAAGCAACCCACATTAGCTCGACCATAGAGATGCTCAACTTTGAAGTGGATGTCGATGTCTGTGTCATCGATGAAGTCCAGATGATAGATGACAGAGACCGTGGTTGGGCATGGGCAAATGCCATCATTGGTGCACCTGCAAAAGAGATAATCATGACAGGTTCTGCCAATGCCAAAGAGGCGATTATTGCTCTGGCTGAGTACCTTGGTGAAGCACTTGAAATCATAGAGTTTGAACGTAAGAACCCTCTCACACTCCTAGAAATGCCGACAACAAAAAAGAAAATAGAAGCAGGCTCTGCCATCATTGCGTTTAGCAGACGGGATGTTTTACGACTCAAACAGGAACTCTCGACAAACTTTAGTGTAAGTGTTGTCTACGGTAACCTCTCTCCTGAAGTAAGACGCGAAGAAGCACGGCGTTTTCGTGAGGGGGAGACGCAGATTCTTGTTGCCACAGATGCCATTGCTATGGGAATGAACCTTCCCATAAAAACCATTTTATTTTCCAAAGCTGAAAAATTTGACGGCATTACAAACAGAAAACTCATGCCATCAGAAGTGCATCAAATCTCAGGTCGTGCGGGGAGATTTGGTCTTGAAGAAGAGGGGTATGTGGGTGCCTTATCGGGAGATGTGTTAAAAATAATTCATAAACAATTTTACAAAAATGACCATCCCATCCAAATACCTTTTAAAGTGATGGCAAATCTTGAGCATATTCAACTTGTCGGCAATATCTTAGAAGAAAAATCACTCTATGAAATTTTGAAATTTTTTGTCAAAAATATGGAGTTTAATGGCCCTTTTCATGCCTCAAGCCTTGATGATATGCTTGAAGCTTCTCTCATTGTCGATAAGTATGAACTTGACCTTCCTACAAAGTACCATCTCTCCTGTGCCCCACTCACCCTCAAGTCGCCCTACATCATTCATGCATTTGAGCGCTACTTGCATGCCCTGCAGGCAAAAGAAGCGGTGCATTACATACCGCCCATTCTGATGGGGTCTTTTGCACAAACAACAGATGATTTACTCCATGCTGAAGATATGGTGAAAGAAATTTCTCTGTATTTGTGGTTGAGTTACCGTTTTGGGGAGTACTTTGTCGATGAGAAAAAAGCAAGACAATCCCGTGGAGTACTCAATAGTTACATTGAAAACACGCTCCAACAAAATCAACTCGCTTCACGATGCAAACTCTGTGCTAAACCATTGCCAGTCAATAGCAAATATGCCATTTGCCAAAGCTGTTTTAAGAAAAACTATACTCATAATAGAGACAAGGGTCGCAAACGCAGACCTCCTCGCTAGCTTTTAAACTGATTAATACTTCCTTGTAAAGAGGCAGCGACTTTTACAAGTCGCTCAAGTTGTGCACTAATTTTACTCACACTTGCCCCGTTTGTATTGGAAATATCTTCAATACTCTTAATATCATCTATAATTGCTTGCATATCTGCTGCCATTTTTTCACTCTCTTTTTTTGATGTCACAGCTATAGCATTGGAAGCTTCTACAGCATCATGTGTTACACCTATTTTTCCTTCTACATCTTCAGATATATCAGCTAAAGCCTCAATGCTTTTTGTATTTTCATTCATTTTATCACTCACATCATTAATGGATTGGACAATCGTACTGACACTCATATCTATTTCTGTTAAACTTTTTTGTGTTCGCTCTGCAAGTTTACGCACCTCATCAGCAACCACAGCAAACCCTCGTCCATGTTCTCCAGCGCGTGCGGCTTCTATGGCAGCATTTAAGGCTAAAAGATTTGTCTGTTCTGCAATATCTTTAATAACATTTAACACAACCTTCACTTCATCTGCATTATTTTTTAAATCACTCAACTCATGGGAGAGTTCTGTTTCACTTTGAACAAAAGTATTTACTTCTGCACTCATAGCACTCAAAGAGGCACGTGCAGTATCTAAATCTTCACTTGCTTTTTGAACGGTCTCTTGTGTTTGTTGTGCTGTTTGTATGCTGTGTGTAATTGTATTTTTTATATCATTACTTTTTTGTGTTGTTGCAAGTACAATAGCATAGGCTTCTTGTGTTCCACTACTAATAACATGGCTCGAAGCTTCTATTTCTGAGGCTATTTGTGTATTTTGTGCATCAAGATTTTTAATCTCATTAATTGTATCTTGGATTGTTGCTATAAATGCATTCACAGCAGCAGCGGTCTCTCCAAACTCATTTTTATTTGTATGTTCTAAACGTTTTGTTAAATCTTTATCTCCATTGACAAGGTCTAAGATACGATTTTTCAGACTTGTAACAGGAGTAAGAATCTCTCTAAGAAAAAAGATGAGTGCAAGCAGTAAGAAAACAGCACTCGCACTCAGCATTGTAATGAGTAAATGCATGTTGAGTCTCTCTATTTCTGCATCATTATCATCCAAAGAAATCACTAAAGACATAAGCCCTAAAGTATCGCCTACTTTTGCATTGTAATGACAAGCTAAACAGCGTTTTTCTGCTACCATTGGTTTTATCATCTTAATAGCATGGTGCCCATTTACTCTTGTTTCAAGCAAACTTTCTTTTTTTGTTTGAAAGGCTTTTAAAAGAAGAGCATCTGTTGTAAATTTTTCCTGAGGGGCGTAGACGTCAATGACTGCTTTTGATTTTGTGATTGTTAAACTATCGATTCATTTAATGGCATTGGCTTGTTCAAATGCCTCTTCTACACGCTCTGGATTTCCAAGCATCATACTGCGTGTCATCGTTTGAAAAATAGAACTGCTCAACATCTGTAATGATTTTTTTGTTTCTATATTTGAAAATTCATAGAGTGTATTTGAGAAGTAATAGCGTACACCCACTATTCCCAATAAAGAAATTGTAAATACAAAAACCATAACCCTTGACCTGACAGTTGACAGCATAACTCTTACCTCTTTACATATATAATTTTTTCAAATAATTATAACACACAGAACTCTGCATATCCTATGCTTGTATAGAAAGTATTTTCTAAAGACATTCTATTGTGTACAGATTGTAACACTTTTATCACGCCTGCATGGGTAACTACTAAAATATTTTTATCCCTTTGTTCTATGGAGTGCAAAAAATTGAACACCCTGCTTTGAAATACCTCCATGCGTTCCCCATCTAAAGCTTCTATCCATTGTGTGAAATTTTCATACTTTATGCCCTCAGCTTCTATCTCCTCAAAACTTTTCCCCTCATGTCTCCCCCATGATTTTTCTCGTAAAGCTTTGGTGAAAATGGGCTCTACATC
>JALWON010000046.1 GCA_027083475.1 Sulfurimonas sp. | reverse complement strand
GAGAAAAAAGGCTTTGGCATGGTGGCTTCTGGACCATTGGTTCGCTCTTCTTTTCATGCCGATGAAGTTTTTGATGCTTTAAAATTACGTCGCAAAAAAGACGCATGACTCTTGTTTACTGATTCTGTTTATGTTTGTCTTTGATAAAATAATGACTGATGAGGAAGAGTTAAGTGCATTTAGTAAACTGTCACCGTAATTACATGAGCTTGGTCATTCAGTTGGTTATGGTGAAAGCGCATCCGATGTAATGGGTAACTCACTACAGGACTATGCCAACTTCGGCATGTGGAACTATGGCAGCGATGGACAAACCCTAGCGAGTACCAATAATCATAATGGTACAGTGAATAGCCAAGGTAAAACCATTGCGACGACGGGCAAAGCTACTACGAATTTTGTGGAAAGGCGGAATGCTGGGAAGTTAAATTATGATGTGGTTGTACCTGTTAACAAAAAAATAAAGATAAAAAAGATGCTTTCTTTTGGAGAAAAGATACTCGGTATGATTTGATTGGTCTCGACTATGATACTCCAGAAGCCATGGAGAAGGCTTTAAAGAAAGAAGGGTTTAAAACGGTAGATGAATTTAGGGCTCTATATGATAAAAACCCTAATAATCCAAGAGTAAAAAGAATTACTAATGGAAAGTTAAAAGGTACTGCAACAAATTATACTTTTGAAGCAAATCAAAAAATTGCTTATCCCGATGGGACAAGCAAGATTGGTGGTAAAGGAACTATTTTAGGAGATGAGGCGCAGTATAAGTATTTAAACAATATAAAAGATTCGAACAATGTTGGCTCTAAAGGGCATGGAATTACTATTACGGATACTAATAAAAGATCTGTTGAAACAAGAACACTGACGGATGGAAGTGGAAAACAGAGGAGGAATATTGACTGTCATGCAGGTGGATCAGGAGCATCGGCAGGTTGTGTTACAAAAACAACATTAAAAAACTCTAGAATCAATAGCGCCAAGGTCTCTGATGAAATTAAAGCAATTGCCCCGAGCTTGAATGATAAAGGTGAACAGACATATATTTATTTACCACCGAAAAAGGATGAGTATAAATGAAATTTATTTTAATAACGTCAATACTGCTTTTAGTCTCTTTTCGCTGTTATGCTGATGAGAATCAGCTTAAAGTTAACCAATATTTAAAAGAAAAAGGGTTAGAAACAGTTGTATTATTTAAAAATTCGGAAAAAAAGAAAAGTGAGTTTACTTTTAAAATAAATAGTAAATTAACTAATTTGCAAAAAAAATCTTTAATCAAACTACATAATTTGGGTGCTTTCAATGCATCATTCATATATAGGGATTACCGTCTTGACATGCATAACAGGTTTGTTTCTTATGGTATTTTACAGTTCTTGACCCAATATGCAATCAAACATAAGGATGTTTTTTTGCTTCGTTCCCTTTTAAATGAAAATGTTGTCTCAAGGGGAGATGGGGAGTATGCAGAGTCGTTTGATTCAATCGCAACGATCCCTCTAGTTTTGCAGTTTCCTGATATTGATAAATTCCTTTCTGATGCACAGATTCAAGCACTTTCTTCCATAGTTTTTTTTGATTGGTTTGAAGTGAATGGTGACGGAAGTCCAGATCAATATAAAAAAAATTACAAGACTCTTTTAAAGCAATCCCAAAGACTTGGAAAGTGGCTGGATACGAATCTAAAAGGAATGATTTTAGTAATGAATGACAAATTGGAGTATGCTACCTTCAACGAATACGTTACAGGAAATCACAAGGTATCTGATGTAAATATGTTTTTCTGTTATCTTCTTGAGAAATATAACCTAATCAAAGAGTTAGAAAAATATTATGAAGAACCAATCATCAAAATCAGGTCTAGCCAGACTAAATGATTGATATATAGTGTATTTTTGGTCTTAGAAGCCCTTTTTTGAGGGTGAAAAGGTAGCTTTAAGGAATTAGGAGGAAAACGATATCCCGTCCGATTCGCAAGGGCAATGATGGTTGATTTGGGAAACTTATCGCCATAACCCTTCAAATCGTTTTGCATTGGTTTGGGTATACCTAACCGTATTTTGTATGTTCTTATGCCCTAAATATTCTTGGATAAGGCGAGTA
>JALWON010000045.1 GCA_027083475.1 Sulfurimonas sp. | reverse complement strand
GTTTGGAGATGCAAGAAAAAACAGCAGTAAAATTAATGCTTGAGAACTATATAGTAAACTCTATTGTCAAGTGCAAAGGTAAAATACACCAGTAGTGCAAACTAAAAGTGCACCACTTTATTAAGTAAAAAAGATACTATAACTTCAAATAAATATTTGGAGTGAGTATGATTGATAAAGAGGAATATACTGTGATACATACTTTATATAAACGAGGCTATAGCATAAGATCTATAGCCAAGAGTCTTGGTTTAAACAGACGAACGGTTTCGAAGCGTCTAAAAGAGAGTGAACTGCAACCATATAAGAAGATAAGCTATAAATCTAAACTAGATCCATATAAAAATCATATACTCAAACGAGTACAACAAGCATCTCCAGATAAAATACCCTCCACTGTTATATTTGAAGAGATAAAACAGTATGGTTATGATGGCAAGATACGAATCATTCAATCTTTTATGCAAGGCATAACAAGTTATAAGCCTAAAGAAGAAGTTATTAGATTTGAGACAGAACCATCATATCAGGCACAAGTAGATTGGACATTTATTCGTACAGGTAAAAATCCTATTTATGGCTTTGTGATGGTTCTTGGTTTTAGCAGGATGGCGTTTGTATACTTTACAGATAATATGAGACAAGAAACATGGCAAGAGTGTCATGTTAAAGCATTTGAATACTTTGGTGGTGTTCCTCAAACACTTTTGTATGACAACCTAAAGTCAGTAGTTATAAAAAGAGATAAGTATGGGAAAAATCAACATGGATTTAATAACGACTTTATAGATTTTGCTAAAGATAATTTCATACCAAAGTTATGTAAAGTGTATCGAGCTCAGACTAAAGGAAAGGTCGAGAGATTTAACCTGTACCTAAAACGCAACTTCTATGTACCATTAAAGTCAGCTCTAAAAGGGAGTGAAATTACCATAAATTCTGATTTACTAAATAGTAAAGTATTTAGTTGGTTAGAGATGGCAAACTCTAGAATTCACGATACTACCAAGAAAAAACCAATCGACCTTTTTAAAGAAGAGCAGCCATTACTAGAGCCTTTTTACTCAAGTGTTAAAGAGATAAAAAAAGAGGATATACCCAGTCCAAGTATAAACCTAGCAGAACTAGATATAGACATCACTTACCATACAACTATCTCTGATTATGAAAGAGTTTTAGGAGATACATATGCTTCTGCATGAGACTATTAGTGAGCATTGTTTAAAGTTCAAACTTCCTGGAGTCTTAGAAAACTATCAACATTTAGCAGATACTGCAACTAAGGAGAAAATATCATATAGTGAGTATCTATATAAACTACTTGAGCTTGAAAATAGTGGTCGTGAGTTAAGAGGTAAGCAGATGGTACTAAAAATGGCAGGACTGCCTAAACTAAAGACCATAGATACATTTGATTATAAAAGTTCATCAGTTGATAAGACACTGATTAATGAAATTCTTACACTTAGGTTTATTGATGAGTTTAAAAATATACTTCTGTTTGGTCCAAGTGGTGTTGGTAAAACGCATCTAGCTACTGCTATAGCATATGCAGCAACACAACAAAGGATTAAAACTAAGTTTATTACAGCAAGTGACCTCATGATACAACTAGAAACAGCTGCTGCAACAAATAGGCTTGATAATTATTTCAAGCGAGTCATTGGAATACCTAGACTACTGATTATTGATGAATTTGGATATGTCAAATTTACTGAAACTCAAGCTAACCTATTTTTCCAAATAATCAATAAAAAATATGAGCTTGGCTCTATAATAATTACATCAAATTTATCTTTTACAAAGTGGAAGGAGGTTCTAAATAATGATGAAGCATTAACGGCAGCTATTCTTGACAGATTAATACACCACTCACATTTAATAAATGTTACTGGAGAGAGTTACAGACTAAAGCAAAAACGGGAAGCTGGATTATTAAATATTTCGGCTAAATAGTGCTACAAAGTGGTGCACTTTTGCACTGCATATTGGTGTATTTTTGGATTGCACTTGACACTTATTGTTTCAAAAAGAAGAATAGGGAATATTATGAAATCACTGAATCTCGTTCCAAAAATGAGGAAAAAGTTCAAAATAAATACAACAGA
>JALWON010000044.1 GCA_027083475.1 Sulfurimonas sp. | reverse complement strand
TATTGAAATCAAAGTCCTGCTTAAAGGCGCACTCACCCATCAAGTGGATGACCGAACCCTGTTTATGAAAGGTATTGATGTCAGCTACTTTTATGAAGGCTATAGTGAATTCAAAACCGAAGATGTGTAAAGGAAACAGAAACCATTAAGTATTGTGTCCTCAAAACTACTTTTATTGCCCTTTAAAATTCCGACTTCCTTTAGTCGTAAAACTAAACTAATCTTCCACATATGCATAAAATAGAACACAAACAAACTTATTACATCTATTATGTATAGTAAGGTAGCCTTAACAGAGGAGACTACTACCTTGAGCAAAATAGAAAAACAAGGTAATACTCCATACCTTAAAAGTGTCTCTAACATTGAAACTCAGAACATAACTTTGAAAACTGTTGAATTGTTTGCAGGTGTTGGAGGATTCAGAAGAGGCCTTGAACAAGCATCAATGCCGACAAAAAGATTTGAGATTATTTGGAGCAACCAATGGGAACCAGCGACTAAAGCACAGCATGCTTCTGATATTTACATCAAACAATTCGGTGCTGAAAACCACTCGAATGAAGATATATGTACTGTAAAAACTGAATCAATTCCAGACCATAATATTTTAGTTGGCGGTTTTCCTTGTCAAGATTATTCCGTAGCCTCTTCACTTAAAAATGCACATGGTATTGTAGGAAAAAAAGGAGTGCTTTGGTGGGAAATCTATCGTATTCTTTTGGAAAAAAAATCAAAAGCACCAAAATATCTTATTTTAGAAAATGTAGACAGGCTTTTAAAATCTCCTGCATCTCAGAGAGGAAGAGACTTTGCAATTATTCTATCTTCACTTAATTCACTTGGGTATGCTGTTGAATGGCGTGTAATAGATGCCAGTGAATATGGTATGCCTCAACGCCGAAAACGTGTGTTTATTATGGCATATAAAAAAGGTACTAAACCGTATAAATTCCTAGCAAAACTAAAACCTGTTGATGCTTTAAACAGTGGTGTAATTTTAACAAAAGCCTTCCCCATTCAACCTATAACTGAGGATATAATCACCTCAAAAACACTTAGTAATGATTTGGTAGACATAACAAGCAACTTTAATCAGAAAACGCCTAAGAAGAATGCTTTTTGGGAAAGCGGCTATATGTTTGATGGGGTTTATTATACAGCTAGAGTCAATGCTAATTACCAAGGTAAATATATCACTTTAGGTGATGTGCTTATAGATGAAAAAGATGTGCCTAAAGAGTTTTATATCAATCAAGAGGAACTTGAAAAATGGCAGTATCACAAAGGAGCAAAGTCTTTTGAGCGTACCAATAAGTCAACAGGACATACATATACTTACAGTGAAGGAAAAATGAGTTTCCCAGATGCGTTAGATAGAGCTTCACGAACTATTGTTACGGGAGAAGGTGGAGCAAGTGCTTCGCGCTTTAAGCATGTTATATGTGTAAATGGTAGATATAGACGATTAACACCTATAGAGCTGGAGAGACTTAATATGTTTCCAGATAATCATACAGAGTACGCAACAGATACAAAGAGAGCTTTTTTAATGGGAAATGCTTTAGTCATTGGGGTTGTTGAGAGAATTGGGAAAGTACTTCTAGGTGAGATAAGCCAAACAGAGATTTATCATGGATAGAAGAAAAGATAGAGTCCAACCAATAAGATTATCCCCAGATTTTTTTCCTTTGGATATACACAAATCAATGTTTATCAATGATTTGATGATTAGTCTTCCTTCTTACTATGTTAAAACATGGGGGAATAATATATTAGATAAGCATATTGATAATAATAACAAATGGGATATAGACATTAAATATATTTCTCCTAAAGCATTAGGAAGAGAAGAGCATAGTTTTAAATTCAAATTAACTTTATCTGCCAGTAAAGGAAGAAGTAAAGAAGCCAATTATAGACTTAAATGGGATAATGAATTTGCAGTACAGCTTGCAAAAGATTATCCAAAAAGTTTTGTGAGAGCTTTAGAATTTCATATCGGTGATGAACACTATAAAGATTTAAAATATACAGAATTTGATATAGGTGGCTTTAAAGAGCAATTACAGGTAAAAATAGTATGGAAATCAAATCAGCCTATTGTTG
>JALWON010000043.1 GCA_027083475.1 Sulfurimonas sp. | reverse complement strand
GACAATGAACCATCAGAAGTGATAAAATCTCACCACAATGTTGGGGGACTTCCTGATTGGATGGATTTTGAGTTGATTGAACCACTTCGAGAACTTTTTAAAGATGAAGTACGCAAAATTGGTTTGGAATTAGGGCTTCCAGAGAGTATGATTAACCGTCACCCTTTCCCTGGACCGGGACTTGCGATTCGAATTATGGGAGATGTCAATGTTCCTGATTTAGATTTGCTCCGTGAGGCAGATGTTATTTTACTTGATGAACTCAAAGCAAGTGGTTACTACACAAAAACATGGCAAGCATTTGCAGTCCTCTTAAATGTAAAATCCGTTGGTGTTATGGGTGATAACCGTACATATGACAATACAGTTGCTATTCGTGTTGTTGAAGCAGTTGATGGTATGACAGCTACTTTTGCACACCTGCCACATGATTTACTCGAGCGTATTTCTCGCAGAATTATCAATGAAGTTGATGGTATCAACAGAGTTGTTTATGACATTTCAAGCAAGCCACCAGCAACTATTGAGTGGGAATAAAGATATATATCTTTTTTCCACCGCTTCGCACCCTGATGCTATCAGCATTCCCTCTTTGGAGATAGAGTTTTTCAAACCAAAAATTGATTTTTCTTCTTACGAATACCTTCTTATTACTTCAAAGCAAGCTCTTAAAGCATTAGAAAATTACGATACACAAAGCTACAGAGACAAAAAACTGTTTTGTATTTCACAAGCAACGGCAAATGCAGCCAAAGTAATGGGCTTAGAAGTGGTCTCCATCGCCAAAGGGTATGGAGATAGCCTCATCAGCACCCTCCATAAGTATCCAAAAGCAACAAAATATTTATACCTCCGAGGGGAAGTTGTTGCTTCTGATTTTGTGCAAATATGCCAAACTGATGGCTATAGCATTGATGAAGCTATTGTGTATAAAAGTGAGTGTTCAAAAGCACTTTTAGAGATGACTTTTAGAGAACAAAGCATTTTCATCTTTACTTCTCCTTCAGCCGTGCAGTGTTTTTTAAAAAACCACACCCTCCCGCAAGACTCTTTGAGCATTGTCATAGGAAAAACGACAGCTAAAAGCCTTCCGAAAGAGACTTTATATACCATCGCACCAGAGCCTAGTATTGAAGCATGTGTGAGACTTGCAAAAACTTATCAAGCTAGCTAAAATTAAATCAAGTATCTTTTTTGTATAATACATTCATAGTCTGATTTGTTCGATTAATCGCACCAATGAGGGTTCTACATATTCAAATTGTGAACTAGTAGTGTTGTTGTGTGTCGGTGCTATCGTTTGAGATATGTTCACTCTGTCGAGATAGTGCCGCCGTTAGACAAACCTCTCTTCACCCAAATTCGGCTTTTAGAACCAAGCCAAATGCGAAGCGGCATATCGGGCTATTTTATTGTAAATATCTATTGAGTATATTTTCGTATGCTTTATAGATTTTTAAGCAAATGGAGAAGATATATGAAGATTTTGATTTTAGGCAGTGGTGGACGCGAGTACTCTATTGCCAGAGCGATTAAAAATGAGCAAGAAGAGCATGAACTCTTCTTCCAACCTGGAAATGGAGCGACACATCAGCTTGGAACAAATCTCAACATTAAAGATTATCACGATTTAGCTGCGTTTGCAGAGGAGAATGCCATTGAACTTACTATTGTTGGACCTGAAGCACCCTTAGTGGATGGCGTTGTTGATATTTTTAAAGCAAAAGGATTGACAATTTTCGGGCCAAGTAAAGAAGCAGCACAACTTGAAGGCTCAAAAGTTTATATGAAAAACTTTTTAGCAAAATACAACATTCCAACAGCTCGCTATATTGAAACAGCTTCTATAGAAGATGCTTTTAAATTTACTGACACACTCCAAGCACCTATTGTTGTCAAAGCAGATGGACTGTGTGGTGGCAAAGGTGTCATCATTGCACAAAGCCACGACGAAGCAAAAATCGCCATCTCAGAGATGCTGAGTGGAAAATCTTTTGGAGATGCTGGACTCAAAGTAATCGTTGAAGAATTTTTAGATGGCTATGAGCTTTCCATGTTCGCTGTATGTGATGGAGAAGATTATATTTTACTCCCAGCAGCACAAGACCATAAACGTCTTTTAAACAATGATGAGGGACCAAACACAGGAGGCATGGGTGCTTATGCTCCAACACCACTTGTCGATGAAACACTTTACCAAAAGGTAAGAGAGCGCATTATTCGCCCTACTCTTGATGGAATGCAAAAAGAGGGAGCCCCTTTTGAAGGTGTCCTTTTTATAGGCATAATGGTAGTCAATGGGGAGCCAATTACTCTTGAATTTAATGTGCGTTTTGGAGACCCTGAGTGTGAGATTTTAATGCCACTTATGACATCGAGTGTAAGCGATATGTTTTTCAAAGCTGCAACCAATAGACTCGCACAAATCAAAGTAGAATTTTCTTCACAACATGCAGTAGGTGTCGTAATGGCAAGTGAAAACTACCCTTATAGCAGTTCGACACCTGCTGAAATCATTCTTGATGATGTCAAACATGACGATATAAAAAACAACACCCATATCTCTTTTGCAGGGGTGAGCATGGAAGATGATATACTCTATGCAAATGGTGGACGAGTACTTGTCTGTGTTGGTCTAGGCGACACCATTAAACAAGCCCGTGACCGTGCATATTTACGCTGTGGACAAGTACATTTTGCAGGCAAAAAACTTCGCACTGACATTGCTTACCAAGCACTATAGGATTTGGATTGGACGAGAAAATAGAAACTATTTTACATAGAGAACATCTCAGTTTAGCATCCATACCAAAACGCTCTCTTGCGTTTTTTATTGATGAGACACTCCTCTCTTTTTTGCTCATCATTGCCTTGTGGGACTCATTTGTGGGTGCACAAAATATGAATGAGCTTATCAATATCACCAATAGTTTTCTTTTAGAGTATATGTTCCTAAAAATTGTCTATCAAGCTTTTTTTACCATGCAATATGGTGCGACAATTGGAAAGCTGTTAGTGAAAATACGTATCATAGAACTCAAAACACTTTCAAATCCAAATGTGCTTTCCTCTTTAAATCGTGCTATTTTTCGTGTCATTAGTGAAATGTTTTTTTACCTTGGGTTTTTATGGGGTATTCTCCAGCCCTCAAAACAGACGCTCCACGATAAAACAGCGAGGACATTAGTAATCAATGCTTAAAGTACTTTTCCTTCTTCTCTTCTCTTTGACACTCTCTCTCCAAGCAGACGATAAAGTAGAAATTTATGCTTCATCCATGCAAACACAAAATGACATTGTCAAAGCCAATGATGGCGTCACTGTCATTTATAAAGATTACTTTTTAACCGCAAAAAAAGCAAAATACAATCGAAAAAACGGCGATCTTGAGCTTTTTGATGATGTGACACTCAACCATAAAGGAGAAGCAAAAATTCTTGGTACATATGCACGACTCAATGTTGCAAAAAAAGAGAAATTTTTCAGACCCTTTTATATGCTCGATCTCTCCTCTAAAGTATGGATGAGTGCCAGTGATGGGAAAATGCAAGATCAAGACCTTGACATCAAATCAGGAGTTGTGAGTGGCTGTAACCCTCTGGACCCCTTATGGACGATGGAGTTTAGTTCATCAGATTACAATGCAGACTCAAAATGGCTCAATCTTTACAATATGCGGCTCTATATCTCTGATATTCCTATTTTCTACACTCCATGGTTTGGCTACTCGCTTGATACTACACGAAGAACAGGACTTTTAAAACCCTCTTTTGGGCTCTCTTCAACAGAAGGTTTCTTTTATGAGCAGCCATTTTATATAGCTGAACAAAACTGGTGGGATTTAGAGATTGACCCACAGATGCGAACTACACGAGGTAGTGGTCTCTACTCTACATTTCGATTTACTGACTCCGCTGTTTCACAAGGTAGACTCAAATTAGGCTACTTTAAAGAAAAAAATGACTATTTTTTAGCCAACAATCTTGTCAATAATTCACATTTTGGATTTAACTTTAATTATGACAATAGCGATGTTTTAAACCAATGGTTCAAACTTGATTTAGCAGGACAATCTGGGCTTTATGTTGATATTAGCAATATGAATGATGTAGATTATATCAATCTCCAATCCAATCAATCCATCAACCAATCAACAGCGACACAAATCCTCTCAAGAATCAACCTTTTTTATAATACAGATGATTACTATCTTGGTGCCTACTTTAAACAGTACAAAGATTTAACACTTGAGAACAACGATAACACCCTGCAAAAACTCCCAACCTTGCAGTACCATAGCTATCTCGATACTTTCTTAGACGATCATCTTTTCTACTCTTTTGATGTCAAAAGCAATAATATTCAAAGAAAAATAAACAAAAAAGTTGTGCAAACAGATATTAACCTGCCTGTCACACTCCAGACAAATCTTTTTGATGAATTTTTAAATCTCTCCTATACTGCCAATCTCTATATGCAAGATTCTCGATTTAGCGGTCATGAGTATGACCCAACACTTCATACACAGTATAATAATGGATACACAATCAAAAATTATCATACGCTGAGTGCTTCTACACAGCTCACAAAAGCCTATGAAGAAGTGACGCATGTCATTGACTTTAGTTTAACCTACACACAAAACAGTTTTGAATCAAAACATGGTTTTTATGCAGATAACAAAGATTTTTGTTCTGACCCAGCCAATGCAAATACCCCTGAGTGTGAATTTTATAATGTAACTGATGTTAAAAATGCCACACAACTGAATTTTATACAGTATCTCTATGATACAAATGGCACACAGATTCTCTACCATAAACTCTCCCAGCATATTTTAGCCAACAGTTCAAAAGACAAATATGGTGATTTAGAAAATGAATTTGAGTACCGCATCAGTAACTCCTTGAGCTACTATAACGATATTTTTTACAATTTTAACCATGGGCTTTTCTCAAAAACGATGAATCAAATTCGATACAATGCGGATAAAATAAATTTGGCACTTTCACATCTCTATAAAGATAGCTTTTTAGCAGCGACACCAACAAGCCCGCGCTACACAAGCTATGTAACATCTGATATAACATATAACTACTCAAAACACTATAGCTATAATGCAACATATAACTACGACATAGAGTTACAACAAAAGAAAAAGTTTCAATTTGGATTTTTATATAAAAAAAGATGCTGGGAGTTTGGCTTACAGTATGCGGAGAACAACAGACCTGTCTTAACCAATGGAGGAATAAACTCTGTATATGATAAATATATCTACTTTACCATAGTGCTCAAGCCCTTTATGCAAGCCAACAAAAACTCCTCTGCACTTGCCTATAAACTCCCAAGTACTGGGCAGTAAGGAAGTTTGCATGCCACACTATAAAAATATTCTTCAAAATCGTCAAGATGCTGCGTTACAGTTGCGAGATGTCATTCCTATGCAAAAACTCAAAGAGGAATCATGGAATCTCATTGGAGTCTCCAAAGGGGGGCTTGATTTATGCCATCGAATCCGAGGAAAACTCAAAAACAACATTGATTTTCTCTTTAGTGAAGCAATAATGGCACCCAATAATCCAGAATGTGAAGTCGCACGGGTCAGTGAGCATGAAGAAATTGTGCTCAATGAGAGTTTAATCCATGCTTTTGAGATACAATACGATTATATTTATGGAGAAGCTCACAGAAAACATGAAGAGGATATATTAAGTTATGTCTATCAGTACAGAAAGGGACGTCATTTTCCCTCAATGAAAGATAAAGTAGTGCTCCTTGTGGATGAAGGCAGCGAAACGGGCTCCAAATTTATGACAGCACTCAAAACAGTACTCGGAATGCAGCCAAAAGCAGTATATATTGCCGTTGCTGTTTTACCGAGTGATGTTGTGGAGATTTTAGAACCCTATGTGGACAATATCTATTTTATTCATGAAATAGATGATTATGTAGAGACATCCCTTTATTATAAAGAGTTTGAAGATATAAAAGAAGAAACAATAGAAAAATTACTTGAGGAATCAAAATGAAATATGATGTAAATTTAGTGTTAAACAATAAAGAAGAGTCCTACTCTTTTAGGGATGTCGCCAAACAGGCCAACGGAAGTGCATGGCTTAAATCTGGCAAGAGTGTCATTTTAGCAACGGTTGTCATTGATGAGACAGAGGTAGTCAAAGATGACTTTTTGCCACTTACAGTACAGTACATAGAAAAAACCTATGCTGCAGGAAAAATTCCGGGTGGATTTTTTAAACGTGAAACAAAACCAAGTGACTTTGAAACACTTACTTCTCGCATTGTTGACCGCTCCTTGCGCCCGCTTTTTCCAAAAGGGTTTGGACATCCAACCCAAATTACCATCATGGTTTTTAGTGCTGATAGTGAATCAGACCTCCAAGTTTTAGCATTAAACGCAGCCTCAGCCGCTCTTTTTACTTCAGATATTGACATCAATACTTCTGTATCGGCTATACGTGCAGCAAAAGTAAATGATGAACTTGTGCTTAACCCAACACTCTCACAAATGAAAGAAGCCACACTTGACCTCTATCTCTCAGGAACAAAAGATGACCTTTTGATGATAGAAATGCGAACTTTTGGAAGTGAAAAAGTCACTGTGAGTGATATGGTCGTAGACCCAATGTTAGACCCAACACTCAGTAGTACAATAGTGCAATCACATATTTCTAATGCTATACCAGAAGATGACCTCATCAAAATCTTTGAGCAAACGCAAACTGCACTTTTTACAGCAAACAAAGAGTATGAGAATACTTTTACCCCTTTGAAAAAAGAGGTAAAACCCCTTGATTTAAAAGCACATATTATCAATGAAGCAATGCGCACTTATGTCAAAGAACATCATATACAAGATATTACCGATGCAATGCAACAGATGGCAAAATCAGAACGCTCAACAGCACTCAGACAACTCAGAAAAAAAATCCTCTCTCTCAAAGAGGAGTGGAATGATGTTGCCCTTGAAGTCGAACTCAAAGATGCCATAGACAGTGTTAAACGCGAAGAAGTGCGTGCACAAATTCTTGAAAAACGAGTACGTGCTGATGGTCGTGCCCTCACACAAGTTCGCCCTATTAGCATCGATACCAATGTCCTTCCAAATGCACATGCCTCTTGTCTCTTTACCCGTGGACAAACACAAGCCCTTGTCGTTTTAACTATGGGTGGACCAAAAGATGCACAAATGTTTGAATCACTCACAGATACAGCGACACAAAATGAAAACTTTATGGTGCACTACAACTTCCCAGGATTTTCTGTTGGGGAAGCAAGCCCTGTGATGGGAACAAAACGGCGTGAACTCGGGCATGGGAACTTAGCAAAACGTGCACTAGAGCCTTGTGTAAACCTTGATGGACAAACCGTGCGTTTAGTCTCTGAAATTTTAGAATCAAACGGTTCTTCTTCGATGGCAACAGTTTGTGGTGGCTACATGGCACTCAAAGCTGCGGACATCCAAACGAGCGATACTATCGCAGGGATTGCTATGGGTATGGTGAGTGAAGGTGACAAATATGCCATTCTCTCAGATATTATGGGGCTTGAAGACCATGATGGCGATATGGACTTTAAAGTCACAGGCTCTAAAGAGGGTATCACAGCCATGCAGATGGACATTAAACTCGGAGGCATCTCTTTAGATGTTCTCAAAGAGGCACTCTACCAAGCAAAAGAGGGTCGTGCACATATTATTGACATTATGCTTGAGGCTGAAAGTAATATAGAATTTAATGATGGCGTTTTACCGGCAACAGATATTTTCCACATAGACCCAAGTTTTATCGGTGAAATCATTGGTCAAGCGGGCAAAACAATTCGTGAAATGATAGAAAAATTTGAAGTTGCCATTGATATTGACAAAAAAGATGGAAAAGTCAAAATTACAGGCAAAAATAAAACAGGGGTCTCAGGCGCCAAAGAGCATATCCATACGATTGTAAATGCCCCAAAAAAAGAGAAAATCAAGTATGAGGTAGGTGGTGTTTATGATGGCACTGTCAAACGCATCGTTGATTTTGGTGCCTTTGTTGAACTTCCTGATGGAACAGATGGTTTACTGCATATCTCTAAAATTTCAGACAAAAGAGTCGAAAAAGTGAGTGATATTCTCAGTGAAGGGGAGAAAATAAGAGTAGAAATCCTCGAATTTAAAGGAAATAAAATATCTTTAGGAAGAGAATAAGAGAAATTTTAGCTTAGTTTGTATATAATTGCACATCAATTTTTAGTAGGGAAATCCTAGCATTTATGTGTGGGTTGCTTCATGATAAAAAATGAGGTTACGCTATCCGAACAAATTTGTACTATTTACAATTGGAGAAACTTATGAAAAAAGTTCTATTTTTAATGTTAGCTTTAGCAACTGCTGCTTTAGCAAATGACGGTGAGGTTGCAAACCAAACTATTAAAGCTTATTCACTTATCGCTGCTGGTATCGCTATCGGTTTTGCTGCATTAGGTGGAGCAATTGGTATGGGTAGCACTGCTGCTGCAACTATCGCTGGTACTGCACGTAAT
>JALWON010000042.1 GCA_027083475.1 Sulfurimonas sp. | reverse complement strand
CTACGATAACACCCACAAAAGCTTGTGTAAAAACCATATCGCTGAGTTGTTTTTTTGAAGCTCCCATCGCTTTAAGGACGGCATACTGTTTGATGTTTTCATAGGTAAACATATAGAGCATAACCCCAGTGACTCCAAAGCCTACTAACATTGCTAATACGACCATATTTGTCATGTCTCCAACATCTTCAGAGTTTATCATATACCATAGCACCGTCTCTTTTTTAAACCTTTGACTTGTAATAGCTTTGAGTCCTGTTTGAGCTGAAATATCAACGGAAAGTTGTTCTGGACTGACTCCTTTTTCAGAACGAACCATGATAAATGTGATATATCTTTTTTGAGCGGGGATAAGACGTTTAAAATTCGATTGGGTCGTATAAAGTAGAGGTCGTGGCGGAAACCTTGCAATCGTATGTGAGACATCGGCAACTATGACTCGTTTATCGTTCACAAGGAGTTTATCGCCGTATTGTAGCTCTCTTGTTGGTGCATGAAGATGAGAACCATCATGTGACCACATATCTTTTTTATAGTGTGGCGTTTGGAGTTTTCCACTTGTGCCACCACTATCGACGATGACACTTTCAGGCAAACGCAAAGCAGATGCACTCTGAGGCGCACCGCTCAGTGTTGCATCATCCACCCCTATCACTTGAAACTTTTGAAAGTTACCATTGGCAAACCGTGCCGTGACATCACCGATATATAAAGCTGTAGCATACTCTACACCCTTGACACCACGAACAAGCCCAAGCGAAGCATCACTCATATTTACAGTCGCTTCTGGAGAACTTACTGCACTATCCATTACCCAAACAGTTGCAGATGGATTTTCACTCACAAGAGCAAATCCTCTACTCATAAAACCTGCTAAAAAACTCATAGAAAAAGTAACCAAAAAAGCTGTAAAACCTATGCCGATAAAAAGCCCAATATATTTTGTTTTATCGTGCATAAGCATCTCTATAGCGATTCGAAACACTACTTAGCCTTAGAAGTTTCTATGAAAACATCAAGCATTTCACCCACATAAAGAGGAAAATCAGCTCTGTTTTGTACCTCATACACAACTTGCAACACTCTTGTATCTGTCTGCTCTGTACTTGAGCCTGTAAGGTTTCTCTTTGGTACGATAAAAGGGATAGTATACTTGTATTTTAAAGCTATTTGCTCTTTTGCATTCCCTCGTACAGATGCCATAGCTTTGGCAGTTGTAACTAATTTTGAGCTATCAAACTCATTGATATTTACTTTTACATTGAGTTTATCACTTCCTATTATAAGTGCTTTTGTATTTGTGTTAAACGAAGAACCGAGGGTAATATTTGATTGTAAAATTTTTCCATCTATGGGTGCATAAACTTTATAAAATTTTAGTTCATTTTGAAGTGCTTTGAGTTTTGCTTTTGAGAGTTCATAGGAAGTTTTCGCTTCATTGTAGCTATCTACTCCCTTTGTGTATTTCTCATTTGTCACCATACTTGAAGAGAGTTTTTTCATATCTTTTAAAAGTTCTAGCTGATGTTTTGCACTCTTCAGTCTTGATTGAGCATTCACGATTTGTGCTTGTAAAACTGGAATACGAACTCTTTTTTGTGCATCATTTATCTCAAAAAGTAACTCCCCTTTTTTAATGCTATCCCCACTTTGCACATACACTTTTTTTACAATGCCACTCATCAAAGACCCAACATAGATATTTTTACTTGTCGCTTCTACAACTCCCGTAGCAGCTATAAAGTTTTTGTAGGGAAGTTGCACTGAGGGAAGAAAAGTATTATCTCCTGACTGTTCCATATCAGCATAAAAGCTTACACCAAAGGCTATGCCTATCCCTACTACTGAAAGTAATATTAAGGTAAAAAAAGTTCTCATCCGTTCTGCTCCATATTAAAATTATAGTGTAACTTAATGAAATGAGAATGAAATCTATTAAATCAGCTTCTCAAACACTCTAATCTTTTCTTCTTTAACTTTATAATCTGGCAAGTGTTTATGAACCAACTTCCAAAACTCCTTAGAGTGATTTTCAAAAGTTATATGGGCTAATTCGTGTATAACGACATACTCAATGAGTGAAGAAGATAATTTTACAAGGTGGTAGTTAAATG
>JALWON010000041.1 GCA_027083475.1 Sulfurimonas sp. | reverse complement strand
TGTAAGGATTATGTCAAAATCATCAAAAAACTGCCACAACTCGCAAGTGAAAATTGTCTGCTTCTGAGTTGTTTAAACGCACCCAATTTAGAGAGTGATTTTATTATCAACCTTATGCAGGAGTTCGCTCCAAGTTTTCAATATGTCAAAAGGCTTGAAAATTTGGCAGAATTTGCAAGTAAAGATGAAGAAAAAAGTTTAAAAAATCTTGTCTTTCAAAGAGGCTAAAGCGAAATGTGCTACACTACCTTAGAATTTATTGTAAGGTCTTTGTATGAAAAAATCACTTCTTCTCTCTTCTCTTTTTGTTGCTTCTTTAAGCCAAGCCTTTGACTTTGGTTCGGCACTCAGTGCTGGTGCTGATTTACTCCAAGAGAAAAAAACACCAACACCATCACCAACAAAAAGCAGCCAAACTACAAGTTTAAGTAATGCAACTGTAGCTAGTGGACTTAAAGAAGCACTCAGTAGTGGTGTCGCCTATGCCGTGAAAACACTCTCACAAGATGGAGGTTATCTCGCAAGTGCTGTGAAAATTCCCCTCCCAGATAATCTTGCCAAAGCAGAATCCCTCACTAGAAAAGCAGGAGGTGGGAAGATGGCAGATGATTTTATACGCTCTATGAACAGTGCTGCAACACAAGCCGCTCCAAAAACAGCAGCTATTTTTGCTAATTCTATTCAAAAAATGAGTCTTGATGATGCAAAAAAGATTTTAGCCGGAGGCAATGAAGC
Organism: Sulfurimonas sp.; assembly: GCA_027083475.1. Taxonomy (GTDB): domain Bacteria; phylum Campylobacterota; class Campylobacteria; order Campylobacterales; family Sulfurimonadaceae; genus Sulfurimonas. Next base: position 1,385 of record JALWON010000041.1, on the reverse strand, counting down.
CGCTACAGACTACTTCAAAAAAACTTCAAACACCTCCTTAAAAGCGGCCATTAAGCCCATCGTGCAAGAGAGTATGAAAAGCAATAATGTTGCTGCCTACTATGATAAAGTCAATGCATTTTATAAAAATAATGTCCAAGAAATGGTACAGAGTTCTGGTTTAATGGCAATGGCAAAAAATTATGGTGCAGATGCCTACATTCCCAGTGCATCTGAGAGTAATCTTGATGATTATGTCACACAAAAAGCACTCGATGGACTTTTTCGTATGATTGCGACAAAAGAGTCTCAAATACGACAAAACCCTGTTGCTCAGACAACTTCTCTTTTAAAAAAGGTGTTTGGCAACTAACAGTATGTTGCTAAAACACCCGATTTAAGTGTGTTGTACATCGCCTCACCTTTGAGTTTTTTCACAATTTCCAAAGCAAAACAGAGTGCTGTTGCTGGTCCGCGAGAGGTCATAACATTGGCATCTTCAACGACCATAGCCGCTTCCCCTTGATAACCCTCTTTTTGTATCTCCTCTTCTACTGAAGGGTAGCAAGTGTATTTCTCTTTGAGTACTCCTGCTTTGTTTAAAGCATAAGGTGCAGCACAAATAGCAGCGATATTTTTTCCTTTTGCATCCATCTCTTTTAAAAGATTTTGTACATTTACATCATCTGCGAGGGCATATGTTCCATCCCATCCCCCAGGCAGGACTATCATATCAAGTTCATTAGCACTTACATCTTTAACTTGAAAATCAGTCTGCACTGTGATACCATTGGCACCTTGTACTAAAACGGTATTATCTAAAGATGCCACCATAACATCAATCTCCCCACGGCGTAAAATATCGATAATACTCACCGCTTCTATCTCTTCAAATCCTTTTGCTAAAGGTACTAAAACTTTACTCATTTTCTTTCTCCATTTTTTATTTAGTTTACCTGCAAACTACAATAACTCACTATGCTTTAAACTGTTTTGTTGTATGAAGTTCTTGCATTAATTTGTTCAGTCTAACAATAACACTTTCTTCTAATCGCAATAAGCCTTTTGTCTTTGACCATATTATACAACATGAATATATTTTTGTAAAGATGGAGAAAATTCTGTTTTGTTATGTGTCAATCATATGCTTTTTGTCGATGTCTAAAATCTACAACAGCCACAATGAGTTTATCATCTTCAATAAAATAAAAGAGCCTATAGTTCCCTATCCTATATCTATAATAACCCTCTAAATTATCTTTTAACTTTTTTATGTTTGAGCCATAAAATGGGTTTTTTCTAAGTTGAGGATACACAAAATTTTCAATTTTTGCATAGAGTTTTTTATCTAGTCTCTTTTTGACTTTTTCAAAGGTTTTAGTTTCAGCAATTTGGTAGTTAGATGA
>JALWON010000040.1 GCA_027083475.1 Sulfurimonas sp. | reverse complement strand
GATTTACCAAGTCATATCCATAATAATCTACCATAGATGAGAGTGCGCCAAAAAGTACAAGATAGACTAAAAAAAGTGCTATTTTATGTTTAAGACGAAGTGGTTTCTTTTTTGTCTTTGTTTTTATTTTTGTTTGTAGAGTAGACATCGCTACCCCTCCTTTTTATTTAATTTAATATTTCGGAGGTGCAGAATGCCCCTCACAGAACCGTACTTGAAGATTTCCCTCATACGGCTCTTCAATTTAACTCACAACTTTATGAGATAAAGTATAGAAGTTATGTTTTATTCTTGGTTGTGGAAGAGGATATAGGGTTAAGTAATTATATAATTTACTCCAACTCATACTCTTCTTCTGACTTCTTCGATTTAACCATTTATGAACTAACTTCAAAGCTAATGAGTAATACTTTTTGATAGATGGAGTGTTTCCACTTACTCCATAATATTCAAAGTGTCCTCTTAGTTTAGCTTGTAATGTTTTCCACCACTCTTTAGTAAGAACAAGATTTCGTATCTGTTTTAACCAGATATTCAACTCTTTTATTTTAGCTCTAAATTTCTTCATTGCTGTTTTTCGCCCTACTTTAAAGCTACCCTTTCTAGTCTTATCACAGAAGTGAGTAAAACCTAAAAAGTCAAATGTATTGGGTTTACGATTTTGATTTTGAGAGTTACCTCTTTCAAATTTACCAAAGCTAAAGACTTTTGTTTTATCAGGGTGTAGTGTTAGGTCATATTTGTTAAATCTATTTTCTAGTGCTACTCTTATTTTAGTAGCATCATCTTTGTATTGAACCAAACATACATAATCATCAGCATAGCGAACTAATTCGCAATAGCCTCTAGTATGTGTTTTAACTGTAGTTTCAAACCAAGTATCTAAAACATAATGCAAAAATATATTAGCTAATAGTGGACTTAGGATACTTCCTTGTGGAGTACCTATATCTGTTTTAACCAATAGATTATTATCAATGTAGCCTGCTTTTAAAAATCTCTTTATTAGAAATATCAGACTACTGTCTTTTACTCTAATGGTTAGAAACTCTATGAGCATATCGTGATTGACATTATCAAAGAAACCTTTGATATCTGCTTCTACGATATGATTTACAGGTTTACTCATAATAATTGTATCTATTTGGTTAAGTGCTTGATGAGTATTCTTTTTAGGTCTAAAACCGTATGAACACTCTAGGAAGTCCATCTCATAAATACTTTGCAATATTCTTGATATACCACTCTCGACTATCTTATTTTCAATAGTTGAGATACCTAATGGTCTTGTTTCACCATTACCTTTAGGGATATATACTCTCTTTGCAGGAAGTGGTCTAAAAGATTTATTCTTTAGTTTTTGCACTAACTTTATTAGATTTTTATCCAAATTACTATTATATTCTTGCCAACTAATTTTATCTATTCCTACTGCCTTGTTTCTAGCAAGGTTATTGTAGCAATCTTTTAAGAACTCTACATTAAGATGATGAGCTAGGCTCTCAAACTGAAATGTTTTATTCTCTTTAGCACACTTTGATATAGAAGATAATTTATATAAAGTATTATTCAACTCTGAGTCTGACATTATTAAATTTATATCCTTTCGTTAAATTGCTAATCCCTTCGAGTGGTTTGTTGCAACCTCAATGGGCATTACCCCATTTACTCCTCTACTATGGATTAGTCCGACTACCTTAGTAAGTTCTTGCCTAACCTCTTCGGCTCTAGCAAAAACATTCAGAAATACTAAGGTTCTCCCAAGTTCCAAACCAATCAATTCGTCTACCCGCTACGGACTTAGACCCCGACACCTCTTATATAAGCTAACCATTTTCTTCTTTTATTTGGGTAGTGTTAAAAACTTGAAAAACACTTCTCATTTCGCTTATACAGGTACTGACTTCCAGTAAATGAAGACCTTGGTCAGGTGTAACAAAATTATTACGGGGCTCAACACCTTCACGCCGAAGCATTGTGGCTGATAGATTGCCCTTACTACAGCTTCAAGCTATTTGTTACCTCTTAACTTGTGTAGTTTAGTTCCAAAGTGGTGGCTACCTTTCTTTGGGCTGGATTGTCCAGCTTGATTGCCTTAGCTTTGCTTGGCACACTCATTTACACTTTTTCCTTAAAAATGA
>JALWON010000039.1 GCA_027083475.1 Sulfurimonas sp. | reverse complement strand
ATGTAATTTTTGAGCAATAGTGACACTAATGGCACCAAAGGTACAAAAAGCCTCTGCAGAACCATCGTCATTGACAAAAACGCTAAAGTTTGTACCACGTATTCCTATTGTAGCTGTTTTTGTAGCCACACTAAATTTCTGAGGGGCTATATCTCCGATTTTTCCTGTAATAGTACGGATAGCACCACGTAACATTCCAAATTTTGCAACAGGTATTTGATTTGCTTCAAAAAGGTAGTCTTCTATAGAAAATTCGCTATTTTTCCCAATACTAATAATAGTCTCATCTTTAAATATAACTTGTAATTTGGCATTTTTTTTGGTCTGGATAATATCTTTTGTTTGGAGTTTTTGACCCAATGCAGCAGGAATCTTTTTGTCTGCTCTTTGTATGGCTGCATCTCCTTTGATAGCGGTAATTGTTGCTACATCGTTTGCTAAAAGTGTCATGCTTAACAAAAGCGAAAAAAGTATAAAAAATGTTTTCATCATAAAATCCTTAAAATGTTTTTACAATACTGAGTGCAAGTGTCTGCTTTTTATATGTGAACTGTTCTTGATTTGAATGAACATACTCATAAGAGCTACTTAAGCGTGCTCGAAATTTTGGCATAATCACATAGGTAAATCCAATGCTTGCATTCCTCCCAATGTCTTCACGTTTAGAGCCAAATCCACTACTAAAGTCTTTATATTTTCTATCCCGTAAGGCTGCAGATATATCTAGGGCAAAAGAGTGTGAAAATTGATTTGCATAGTCAAGCATGAATTTACCTTCATTAAAATCCACATAGAGGTTTGTCCCACGTATATGTTTTTCATTGATAGCGTATACCTTTCCTTGAATATATGAACGCGGTGTTAAAATATCCTGAAGGGTATAGCTCAATTCAAGTCTGTTTGCATCCAAATCTTTAAAAGCAGTCTGTGCAAATTTTTTGTGTTGGTACTTGAGTGCTGCGATGCTTCGAAGATTTGGAGAGTGGTTATACTCAAATCTTGGCATAATAGAAAGTGATGAAAGGTATTTTCTACCACCAAATTGCATGGAGTCAATACCTGCTATAAGCTCCGCTGTATAGTGTGTGACCTTATAAATAAGACTAGGATTGTAAGAGAAGTAGCTAATATTGAAGTTTTTGTGATCTCTATAATCTTTAGAGAAAAAAGAAAAAGAGTTTTTTAGAGCAAACCCATTTTTATAGCCAATATCGTAAATATTACTTACATTGGCAAAGAGTTGTAAGGCAGTATCGGAAATTCTTGTTGTTGGAGGTAAAAGAATGCCATTAAACTCAAAACTTCCAATATTGCCATAGTTGATGTTGGAATCATAGAGTATTCCTGCCATGACTGTTGCATAGGTAAAAGATTTTTGTTGTACTTTAGAAACTTTTGATAAGGAGAGCTCAATATTTCTTCGTATATTGTTTGGGATGTTTGGGTTACTTAAAACATCGCTATAAAGATTTTGGGCATCTTCATACATTTTTAACATAAAGTATGTGCGTGCCATTTCAAGTTTATTGCGTATATTTGTACTATCTTGCATCATAACCCGTTCAAACGCAGCAAGTGCTGTTTCATAATGCCCTGTCTCATAAGCACTTCGTCCAAGGTAAAAGTTAAAGTTTATATCTGCAAGCTTATCTAAGTAGATGCTTTTAAAGAGTGTATAACTTGTTTGAAAGTCTCTTGCTTTGTAGGCAATAAGTGCTTTTTTATAGTTTGTCTCAAGTGTTGTCGCAAACAAAAAGAATGGGAGTAGTAAAAGAAGCAGTATTTTTTTCATCTTGTGTCCTCACTTATAACTTATAACGATTATATCACGAGTCTCTTGAGAAATCAATGTAAAATTAATAAAAATTCATTATAATTAGTGAAAAATGAAAGGAACTTCTATGGAACATGTACGAACTTTAGATGCAACAAAACTTTTAGAATTGATTTTTGTCTATCTGACAGAGGTCTCTTCTTTGCGAGATCATGATGAAATCATTAAGGTCTTAGCAGATATGGGACGTGCATTGACAAGTGCAGATAGGTGTACTGTATGGGTTGTGAGTGATGATAAACAAAAAATATGGACGAAAATTGCACATGGGATGGATGCTATAGAGTTGCCCATAGATTCAGGTATTGTTGGTGCTGCCATAGTCAATAAAGAGAAAATACTTATTGAAGATGTTTACCAAGATGCGAGGTTTAATCGGGAGATAGATAAACAAACTGGCTATAGAACACGCAGTATGATGGTTATTCCTATGTTTGATAATGATGATGCAATTATTGGTGCTTTTCAAGTGATTAACCATCAAGGGGAAAAAGGTGTGTTTGATCATAGAGATATGCAAAGGCTGATGCTTGCAAGTACTTATGCAGCAGAAACCTTAGTGGCAGCCCGTTTAGCACAAGAGATTGAAGAGACACAAAGAGAAGTTGTTTTTACCATGGGTGCTATAGGAGAGAGTAGAAGCAAGGAGACAGGAAACCATGTCAAACGTGTGGCAGAATACTCTAAAATTCTTGCCTTGGCTTATGGACTGAGTGAAGAAGATGCAGAACTTTTAAAACAAGCAAGCCCAATGCACGATATAGGAAAAGTGGCTATTCCTGATGCAGTGCTCAATAAGCCTGGCCGATTTAATGCACAAGAACGCAAAATTATGGATAAACATGCAGAACTTGGGTATAACATGGTCAATAACTCAGAAAGACCACTCCTCAAAGCGGCTGCAATAGTCGCTTATGAACATCATGAAAAATACAATGGTAAAGGCTACCCGCGAGGCAAAGCAGGAGAAGATATTCATATTTTTGGAAGAATCACTGCCCTTGCTGATGTATTTGATGCACTCGGATCTGATAGAGTATATAAGCGAGCTTGGAAGGATGATAAAATTTTTCAGCTCTTTAAAGAGGAGAGAGGGGAGCATTTTGATCCTCAGCTTGTGGATCTCTTTTTTGAAAATTTAGAAGCAATTCTTACTGTACGGGATACTTTTAAAGATAGTTATCAGGTAAATATCGTACAGGAGGAAGGCAATTTTGTCAAAGTGCTTGGTGCTTTTGGGACACGCTCAAAAGGTTATGGCACAAGTTCTTTCCTTTTAAATAGTAAAAATGTGATTGATGCGGGTAATTTACTCAATGGTCTTGAGGATAAAGTAGAAGAGATTGAGGGTATTTGGATTACACATTCGCATCTTGATCATATAGGTGATATAGCTTATGTAATCGATAATTACTATGCTTCTATTACAAATCCGATCACTCTGTATGGATTGCCAGAGACATTAGAGGCAATTCAAAAGCATTTTCTTAACGATATAATATGGCCAGATTTTTCAAAAATTGATTTAGTCAATAAATCGGGAAAATGTATAGTCTATAAAGAAATTACATTGGATACCGTGTATATGCTTTCAAAGACAGAGAGTATTGAAGCGATACAAACTGATCATAGTGTGCCAAGTTGTGGGTATATTTATACAAGAGGAGAGACCAGTCTGTTAATCACAGCAGATACATATGATATGAAAAATATCATAAAAAGAGTCAATGCCGATAGAAAAATCAGTGCCTTGGTGTGTGAATGCTCTTTTCCTTCACGCTTTGAGACACTTGCCAAAGAGAGTAAACATTTAACACCAAAACTTCTTGCAAAGGCACTCAAGAGTTTAGAACGCGAAGATGTTACTATTTATGTGAATCATATAAAACCCCTCTATCTTGAGGAAATTAGCAAGGAATTGGAGCAGTATTGTGATAAATTTGCGCTCCAAATTGTAAAAGATGGAGAAATTTTAAAATTTTAATCAAAACCCCTTGACATTAAAGTTTGTTTGGACTATAATTCTGGCTCAATTTCGATGCCGACATAGCTCAGTTGGCTAGAGCAGCTGATTTGTAATCAGCAGGCCCGGGGTTCAAATCCTCGTGTCGGCACCATTGAAATTTGAATATTAGAAACAGTGTTAGACCAGATAAGAGATTTTAAAAAATCTAAAAAGTGGTGAGATAGTCAAGTGGCCAACGACGGCAGACTGTAAATCTGCTCCCTATGGGTTCGGAGGTTCGACTCCTCCTCTCACCACCATCAATGAAGCTGCGGGTGTAACTCAGTGGCTAGAGTTCCTGCCTTCCAAGCAGGCTGTCGAGGGTTCGAATCCCTTCACCCGCTCCATTGAACAAAAACTTCTGGAAGCTGAAGTATAATTCATCACTTACTTCGTACAGAAAAAATCTAATCACAAAAAACTAATATAGAAAAAAGAATTATTCAATTATTGCTTACTACATGCTCTATTGCTGTCGTGGCTCAGGGGTAGAGCACTTCCTTGGTAAGGAAGAGGCCGTGGGTTCAATTCCCACCGTCAGCACCATTTGAAAAGAAATTGCAATCTTTAAGCAATAATTGAATGATTTTTGGGTATAATTCCATTTCAATTCAAAATTAAAGTCGGAGAACACTATGGCAAAAGAAAAGTTTGAACGTACGAAACCGCATGTTAACATCGGTACTATTGGACACGTTGACCACGGTAAAACAACACTTACAGCTGCAATTACTGCAGTATTAGCAGTGAGCAATGATGCTCAACTTATGGATTATGATCAAATTGATAATGCTCCTGAAGAAAGAGAGCGTGGTATCACTATCGCTACTTCACACGTTGAGTACGAAACAGATACTCGCCACTATGCACATGTTGACTGTCCAGGTCACGCGGATTATGTTAAGAACATGATTACAGGTGCTGCACAAATGGATGGTGCAATTCTTGTTGTTTCTGCAGCGGATGGCCCAATGCCACAAACTCGTGAGCACATTCTTCTTTCTAAGCAAGTTGGTGTTCCATATATCGTTGTTTTCATGAACAAAGAAGATATGGTTGATGATGAAGAGTTAATGGAACTTGTAGAGATGGAAATTCGTGAACTTCTTGATATGTATGATTTCCCAGGTGACGATACTCCAATCGTAGCTGGTTCTGCACTTCAAGCACTTGAAGAAGCAAAAACTGGTACTCTTGGTGAGTGGTCAGAAAAAATCAAAAAGCTTATGGCTGAAGTAGATGCATATATTCCTGAGCCAGCGCGTGAAACTGATAAAGATTTCTTAATGCCTGTTGAGGATGTTTTCTCAATCTCTGGTCGTGGTACAGTTGTTACTGGACGTATCGAACGTGGTGTGATTAAAGTTGGTGAAGAAGTAGAAATCGTAGGTATCAGAGATACACAAAAAACTACTATTACTGGTGTTGAAATGTTCCGTAAAGAGATGGAACAAGGTGAAGCAGGTGATAACTGTGGTCTTCTTGTTCGTGGTATCGGTAAAGATGAAGTTGAGCGTGGTCAAGTACTTTGTAAACCAGGTACAATTACTCCACATACAACTTTTACAGCTGAAATTTATGTACTAAGTAAAGATGAAGGTGGTCGTCATACTCCATTCTTCAATGGTTACCGTCCACAATTCTATGTACGTACAACAGATGTTACAGGTGCAATCACTTTACCAGAAGGTACTGAGATGGTTATGCCAGGTGATAATGTAAGTATTACTGCTGAATTAATTCACCCAATTGCAATGGAACAAGGTACTAACTTCGCTATCCGTGAGGGTGGTAGAACTGTTGGTGCTGGTGTTGTTGCAGAGATCATTAAATAAGTCGCTTTTGCGATTTATTTAATCCTTATAAAAGGTTTATAAATGAGAGAAGCAATTCACTTAGGTTGTGAGAAATGTACAAGACGTAACTATCACACAACTAAAAATAAAAAGACTCATACAGAAAAATTTTCAGTAAAAAAATACTGTAAATTTTGTCGTGAGCATACAGTTCATAAAGAGATGAAACTGTAATTTCAATTAAATTCTCAAAAAGTTTACTTTTGTAGCTTTAGGGGATTGCAAAGGACAATTTTGTCCTTGCTGTTACAAGGGACTTTGTTCCTTGTAACATATAAAGTATAGCTAGGCGTGTAGCTCCAATGGTAGAGCACCGGATTCCAAATCCGGGTGTTGGGGGTTCGAGTCCCTCCACGCCTGCCACTAACATTTATTTTATATGATGCTTACGAGCTTTATATATAATCAATGAACAAATTTTAGGAAAGTAAGAGATGGATTTAAGTAAACATATACATAATGCAAAATTAGAATTAAGCAAGGTTATCTTTCCTACAAAAGGTCAAGTAAAACAAGCTTATATAGCAGTGATTATTGTGGTAACTGTTGTCGCTGCATTTTTAGCTTTAGTTGACTTACTTATGTCTTCTGTAGTATCAGCAATTTTAGGTTAGGGAGTAGCGATATGGCACAACAATGGTACTCTATTCAAACTTATGGTAGTGATAGACAAGTAAGAGATGCAATCTATAACATGATTGAAGAGATGGGTCTTCAGGAATTTATCACAGAAGTGATTGTTCCAACAGAAGATGTGATTGAAGTGAAAGAGGGTAAAAAGAAAGTAAGTGAACGCTCTTTATACTCTGGGTATGTGTTTGCAAAAATGGAACTCAACACAGAGATCCAGCATTTAATCCAGTCAGTACCAAAGGTCTCTGGTTTTATTGGTGAGGGGAATAGACCAACACCACTTAGTGAACACGATATTAATGTAATTTTAGATCGTGTGAACAACCGTGCAGCACCAAAACCAAAAGTATTTTTTGATAATGGAGAAACGGTTCGTATTATTGATGGACCATTCGCGAACTTTACAGGTACTGTGGATGAGTATGACTTAGAACATGGTACTTTAAAACTCAATGTTTCGATCTTTGGGCGTGCGACTCCGGTAGATATTTCGTACTCCCAAGTCGAAAAAATTATATAAATTTAAATTCATAAAAAGGACAAAAAATGGCAAAAAAAGTCATGGATTATATCAAGCTACAAATTGAAGCTGGTAAAGCTAACCCGGCACCACCAGTAGGACCTGCACTCGGACAACGTGGTGTGAACATCATGGAGTTTTGTAAATCATTTAATGAAAAAACAAAAGATAAAATGGGATTTAAAGTTCCAGTTGTGATTACTGTGTATTCAGATAGAAGTTTTTCTTTTATCACAAAACAACCACCGGCATCTGCACTTCTTATGAAAGCAGCAGGACTGAAAAAAGGTACGGATAATCCACTGAAAAATAAAGTTGGAAAAATTACTCGTGCACAATTGATGGAAGTTGTCAATCAAAAAATAGAAGATTTAAATACAGATGATGTTGAAATGGCAGCAAACACTTTAGCTGGTTCAGCACGTTCAATGGGTATTGATATAGTAGACTAGTTTTACACCAATCATCGACCACAGTGATTTAAAATGATGTGGCAGAATTAATATGGAGATTTGTAATGAGTAAAAGATACAAACAATTAGTAGAAAAAATTGATAATACTAAATCATACACAGTTTCAGAAGCTTCTGCAACTGTAAAAGATTTAAAAAGTGCAAAGTTTGACGAAACAGTTGAAATTGCAATGAATTTAAATGTAGATCCTCGCCATGCTGATCAAATGGTACGTGGTGCAATTGTTCTTCCTCACGGCACAGGAAAAACTGTTCGTGTCGCTGTATTTGCTAAAGGTGCAAAAGCAGATGAAGCAAAAGCAGCTGGAGCTGATATTGTTGGAACTGATGACTTAGTAGCACAAATCAAAGAGGGTGTATTTAACTTTGATGTTGTTGTTGCAGCACCTGATTGTATGGGACTTGTTGGACAAATTGGTCGTATTTTAGGGCCAAAAGGTTTAATGCCTAACCCAAAAACTGGAACAGTAACGCCAGATGTTGCCAAAGCTATTAGCAATGTAAAAGGTGGTCAAGTAAACTTCCGTGTTGATAAAAAAGGGAATATCCATGCAGGGATTGGAAAAGCTTCTTTTGGTGCAGAGCAAATTGCTGAAAATCTCAGTGCATTTGTTGTTGCTATCAACAAACAAAAACCAGCTTCTGCAAAAGGACGCTATATCAAAAATGCTGCTCTTAGTTTAACTATGAGTCCAGCTGTAAAGCTTGATGTAGTAGAATTAGCAGATATTAAATAAGCGCTTTTGCGTTTATTTAATTATTGAAATTTTTTAGTTAAGTATAGGTGTATATTTAACTAAAGATTTTCATGTTTTTGGAAATCTGAATTTACTTGGACTAAAGATAGTTGGGGGTATCTACCGTGTTGGTAGTGAGCTTAATCGGGCCTTTCTCGCCCCTCTTGAAGTTATGTCTGGAAAGGAGAAAATATGTTAAAGTCAAAAAAAGCTGAAGTAATAGCTGACTTAACAGCTGCGTTTGAAAACACAACTGCTGTAGTTATATGTGACTACAAAGGCTTAACTGTTGACAAACTTGAAGTGTTAAGAAAAGCTGCGAAAGCAAAAGACACAAGTGTTCAGGTTGTAAAGAATACTTTAGCAACAATCGCATTAAATAATGCGGGTATGAGCGGTGTTGAAATCAAAGACACAAATATTTTTATTTGGTCTGATGATGTTATCTCTGCTGCAAAAATATCTGCAGATTTTGCTAAAGATAATGAACAATTTGTTATTAAAGCTGGTTACCTAGATAAAGAACCTGCAGACATAGCGAAAATCGAAGCATTTGCTAAACTTCCTGGTCGTGAAGAACTTCTTGGTATGCTTGCTGCTACATGGATGGCTCCAATC
>JALWON010000038.1 GCA_027083475.1 Sulfurimonas sp. | reverse complement strand
ACGTGTGCAGAAGCTGTTGTAGTTTGAGTAGTACTAATCAAGAGGGGTGATGAAGCCCTCTTTTTTGCTAATAAAGACGAATGTGATAAACACGAACATCAGGATTAGCATGATTAGTACTAGTTTTCCCGACTTCGTCATTTTTAAACCAAAAACCCCAAGATATAGGGATTCTCTTAAAAGTGGGGGCACTACATTCTATCTGTTTTTAGAATTTTTCTATAATATAAGGTGTTGTTTTAGCCTTTACTCCCATGAGTGAATATATCCTTTTAGTCTCTACTTTCATATTAGAAGGGAGTGCATATTTTATTCTTTTTGTTTGAGATACTGATATAGAAGTTTGAACTCCTAAGAGTAGATTTTTTATTTTCTTTGGAGAGAGTTTTTTAAACTGTACTCGTACTCTATACTCTAAATATCTAGTAAGCATATAAGCTGCAAAGCTTATAGCTAAATGAGCCCTTACTCTTCTTGGTTTAAAGTGATAGATAGGTCTTATCTTTAAATCATGTTTGGTAATTCTAAAAGACTCTTCTACCTGCCAGAGGTTATTGTACTGAGAGAGTATCTCCTCATCACTTAGAGTAGAATCACTATTAACAACCAAACCCTTTAGCCCATCCCAAATAGCATCTTTGGCTATCTTGTCTTCATCTATGGTAATACTCATATCACAAGTGCTACTACTCTCTAATTGTAGATACTTCTTATACCCTTGGTTAGAGAGATGATCCTTAACACTCTTTGAGCCTTGAAGTCTCTTTTTGAGTTTCTCTATTCCTTTGATCCTATCATTGTAATCTTTCTTCTCTCTTTTAGTAGAGTGTGAGACTATGAGTTGTCTTCCATTATCTAAAGTAAAACGAGCTACTTTAATCTCACTATTTAACTCTCTGTAGTTACTCATATCAGTTATCTGCTCTTTTATATCATTTGAGAGATTTTTAATACGAGCACCTACTATATAGTTAAAGTTTTCACCCTCTAAACTCTCTAGCTCCTCAAGGTTATTTTTATTAAACATACCACTATCTGCAACATAGACTACATTGTCAATACTGTATTTGTCTCTTAATACCTTTAGTGATGGAATAAGTGTGTGTCCATCAAATGTATCACCACTAAAAGCTTCATATCCTATTGGTAATCCCTCTTTGGTTACCATAAGTGCTAAGACTACTTGAGGTTGGTTAAACTTTAAATCTTTAGAGTAGCCATTCTTCTTTAATGCATCATCTCCCTCATCTTCGCTAAAGCTCTCAAAGTATAATGTAGTAGCATCAAAGTAGATGACATCTATCTTATCATTAAAGAGTCTCTTTGTGGTATTATAAGCTAATGTATTTAGCTTCTCTATTACACCATCATCTATATCATCCATCATTCTATAGACCTTACTTAAATCAAGTGTCACTCCAAAGTTATTTGCCAATATCTCTACACTTGCTGCTTTAGAGTCTGGCTGTGCAATGCGAGCTAGTACTATATTTTTAAAGGTATCTACTACTTTAGCGAGTGCTGTTGGTGTTTTAGGTCTCTTAGCTGTATCCTTAGAAGCCTCAAAGACAGAAGCAAGATTGAGTTCATCAAATAAGTTACCATAGATATCATGAATACCTGTAACAACACGACTCTCCTCATGAAGAGTTCTTATATCTACATTGTAATCTTCATCACTATATATCTCATCCTCTTCTTTTTTAGGAACTAAGATATCTTTGGTTAAGTCTTCAGGATTAAAGAGTGATACATCATTCTCATTCTCTAAGGCTATCTGTACTGAGGTAGCTAATACTTTTAGCTCTTCTAACTGCTCCTCTGAATGTGCAACACCTATATGCTTTACTATCCTCTGCTTTACCTTCCCCATCTCACGAAAGCTCTCAACAAGTTGTACTGATTTTCTGAAAAGATCTGGCTCTTTTTTAGAAGTTTTTGCTTTTACTCTTATAAACATATCAGCATTATAGCATAAAATATCTTATAAAAGTAAATGGGGCACTACAAGGCTTTCTAAAATATTAAGTACCCTATTTTAGGGAGTTTTTAGGTTTTTTATGCTTTAGTTTGTAGTGCTTTTTGACGAAGTCGGGAGGGAACAGTCTTTGTTCCATTTCATTTTAATACACAGCTTGTCAATAGACTCACACAAGAG
>JALWON010000037.1 GCA_027083475.1 Sulfurimonas sp. | reverse complement strand
TTGTACTCCATACACCTGCATCTAAAGCAGTTGGGGCAAGAACACTTATCTGTTTATGAGGATTTTTTTGCTTTGAAATAATGTGTGATATTTTTGTGTTACCAATCATATAAAAACTTTTGGAATGTCCTGATGTACAGACTGCAGCCGTATCTAAGTTGATACTCATTAAGTTATTTTCATTTTGATGGGGGTCTTGTATGCCGATATTCCATTTTTCACCATCACAACTACCAAAAGCAGCAATATCTCCACCAAAATCTACTAGAGCAGATTGGATTTTGTACTCTTTGAGTAATAAAATAGATTGATCGACAGCATACTCTTTTACTAAGCCACCAAGGTCAAGTTGTGTATAGTCATTAGAAAATTCCACACTATTACCATCTAGATGAATATGCATAAATGAGGCATATGGTAATAATGCTTTTTTCTTTTGTTGATACTCTTTGAGCGATGTTGTTTGAAAACAGTTATGCATTGTACCAGCATAGGCAATATCAAAAGAGTGAGATGTTTTTTCATAATAAAATGATGAAATCGCTAAGAATCCAGCTAATTCATCACTTACAATGACACGATTTTTTTTTCTCTTATTGAGAAAATAAAGTTCTGATGCTTCATTGAAAAAACCATATTTTTGCTCTAGTCTTTTTGCATTTTTATAAATAATTTCAGAAACTTCATCTGCAAATGCTTTTGTTGTGGCACTCAATATCAACTGACAAGGAGAGTTGAAAATTTTAAAATTATAGTGATACAATTTTATGCTTTAAGACTTATCCCACCTGTAATAGCGCTGAGAGCATTATTTGCATATGCCTTAGAAGAAGAAGCATACATGGATTCAATGCTTTTCATCAAAAGAGATTGGAGATTTTGTGCTTGAGGTGTTGTTGGAAACACACTGTTTTGTTGTTTACTCAATAATTGATTGAGTGCTTGTGCATTTTGAGCAAATGAATTTTTACCACCATCATCTCCATCATGATCATTCCCGCCATTTGCTTCACTACCTTCGAGCATCTCTGGGGCAAAACCACTTTGGGCACTTTGTGCTTGCAGGGGTGAGTTGGTTTGCATTTGGGCATAACTCATCTGTGCAAGACTATTGTTGTTTACATTCATAATGTACTCCTTAAATTGAGAATCTTTTTCATCTATTTTGAAATGATAAGACAATTTAATGAAGATTGTATGAAGATTTTAGACTCCCTCAATAGTAAGAAGTTTTGTTTTCCCAACCATTAAATCAATAGTCATAAGGGCTCGTTTAAAAACAGAGTCTTGACGGTACTCTAAGTTGTGTTTTTTACAAATCTCTTTGACGATAGGCTGCATTTTTTGGTAGTAGCTATGGGGCATATTTGGAAAGAGGTGATGCTCAATTTGGTAGTTTAAAAAGCCATGTAAAAAATCGACTAAATCAGTTCCTGTATTATAGTTTACACTTCCCATAATCTGGCGTAAATAGTACTCACCTTGCGTTTTATGTGGTGTTGAAAACTGATAGATGTCTTCTGCTGAGTGATTGGGTACTATGACTAAAAAGGAGTGGAGATTTGCTAAAAGTTCTGCAATAACAAGGAACATAAAGGCACTCAAAACGGCAGTCATACCGAGTGGAGCAAAAAGAAGCGGTAAGAAAACAAACTGAAAAATTCCATAAGGTAAGTAGTACTGTAACCATAACTCTTTGCCGCGTTTTGTAAGGGGATTGAACTCAAATTTGTCAGAGCGAGGGTTATCTGTGCCTTGTTTTTCTTTATTTTCTAAAATTCTGAGTGTATTGGGTGCATAGTAGGCTATTTTCCAAAATGCAGCAAAAATATAGACAGTTGCATATTTAAAAAACATTGGTATCTTTTTTTTATGGAGCCACTCAAGGTTTTTCTCTACATTGTCAGGGTCATCTTCTTCGCCTAAATGGTAATGGTGCATAATGTTATGTTCATATGCCCAAGCTTCAGGTTTTATCCAATCGAGCCAATCAATCCAGCGGCGATTCCCTGCTGCAAATCCTTTTTTTGTGTATCGAAAAGGAATGTTGGGAACTTTGTCGTATGCCCCATGTAAAATAGGATGGGTTACATTTGCCCAGCGAGCAACATTGCCCGCTCCCATGAGAAAAGCCCCCAGCACACCAAAAAACCAAAAGTCAAAACTGTTGATACCAGAGTCATAAGCACTCAGTATAACAACAAGTGCAATGATGGCAAAACCAGAGAGTGTTGCAAATCGTCCCCATTTTTCAAGTTTGAGCAGGTGTTGAAAATCTTCTTCTGTCACTTGCATGGTTTTTTTAATGTTGTCTATATCTTTTTGTAGTTCTGCTTGGTCTACATCTTTGTAGTCTGTATATGTCGGCACAATTTTTCCTAATATTTTAAAAGAATTATAATGAAAAAAGCTTAGGGTTAATAGAGTATGAATAGCATTTTGGGTAAAATGGCGACAATTATAAACTATGGAGAATTTATGGACGCAGCCAAATATATATGGATGAATGGAAAATTTGTAGCTTGGGAAGATGCAAAAGTGCATGTACTCACACATACTATTCATTATGGAAATGGTGTTATTGAAGGAACAAAAGCCTATAAAACAGAAAAAGGGTATGCAATATTTCGTTTGAACGATCATACGAAAAGACTTTTAGAATCAGCAAAAATGACACTTTTAAATATTCCTTTTAGTGTAGAAGAACTCAATGCTGCACAAATTGAACTTGTCAAGAAAAATGATTTTCAAGGAGATAATGTCTATTTACGCCCTTTTGCATTTTTGGGGTATGGTGTGATGGGACTTTACCATAAAGATGCTCCTGTTGAGACAGCGATTGCTGCTTGGGAGTGGGGTGCTTACTTAGGTGAAGAGGGTATGAGAAAAGGGATTAAACTCAAAATTGTCTCTATGACTCGCCCTGCAAACACCTCAAATATGGGAAAAGCAAAAGCAACAGCAAACTACTTAAACTCCCAGATGGCAAAATATGAAGCGATTGACTGTGGGTATGATGAGGCACTGCTTTTAGATGATCAAGGCTATGTAGCAGAAGCGAGTGGTGCTGCATTTTTTATGATAAAAAATGGAGAACTTATAACACCACCAAGTGATAATGCTTTAGCATCAATTACACAAAAAATGGTCATTGAACTTGCAACAGATATGGGTATACAAGTAACCCGCCGCCGTATTACTCGTGAAGAGGTGTATGTGGCTGATGAAGCATTTTTAACAGGAACAGCAGCGGAAATTACACCGATTGCAAATGTTGATGCAAGAGATATAGGCAATGGTGCTCGTGGAGAGATAACAGAAAAAATTCAAAGTACATACTTTGATATAGTATTTGGTCGTAACAAAAAGTACGAGCACTATTTAACATATATAGATTAAAAGGGAAAAGATGGCAGCAGATATGAATGATTACTTTAACAAAAAGAAGAGTGAGGGTGGTGGATTTAAAAAATCTACAGGAAGTGGTAATGGAGGTGCTCCAAAAGGACCGCAAATGCCAAATGTTGATTTTAACATGG
This sequence comes from Sulfurimonas sp., assembly GCA_027083475.1. Taxonomy (GTDB): domain Bacteria; phylum Campylobacterota; class Campylobacteria; order Campylobacterales; family Sulfurimonadaceae; genus Sulfurimonas. Next base: position 5,228 of record JALWON010000037.1, on the reverse strand, counting down.
GTGGTAAATCAGGCTTTGTTTACTTTATAATTGCAGTTGTGGTTATTTTAGTCTTAGCAAAACCTTTTACCATCATAGAAGAGGGACAACGTGGTATTTTAAGTACAAATGGAAAGTATCAAGATACAGCACTTCTTCCAGGGTTACACTTTATTATTCCGATTATACAAAAGGTTTATACAGTTGATACCAAGGTACGTATTATTAACTATGCTTCTCGCTTAGAAGCAAGTAGTGGAACATCAGGCATTGTAGCCAAACCTGCAGTCACTGTTCTTGATAAACGCGGTTTGCCTGTTTCGATTGAGCTTACAGTACAGTATAGACTCAATGCACAGTTTGCAGCACAAACCATCTCTAATTGGGGATTTACTTGGGAAGATAAGATTATTAACCCTGTTGTTCGTGATGTGGTACGTAATGTGGTTGGAAAGTATGATGCAGAGTCATTACCTACAATGAGAAACAAGGTAGCCACAGAGATAGAAGATGGGATTCGTGACAGTGTTAAGGGACTCAAAAATGCTCCTGCAATTTTACAATCAGTACAACTACGCGATATTGTTTTACCAGCAAAAGTAAAAGAACAAATTGAAAATGTGCAAATAGCAAAACAAGAAGTACAACGAGCACAACAACAAGTAGAACGTGCAAAACAAGAAGCCCTTAAACGTGCAGCACAAGCAGAAGGTGTCGCACAACAAGCGCGTATTGAAGCAAAAGGAAAGGCCGATGCAATTACCATTGAAGCAAACGCAAAAGCAAAAGCAAACCTTTTGATCGCGAAGTCTTTAACAACACAACTTTTACAGTTAGAACAAATTAAAACGCAAGGGAAATTTAATGATGCACTTCGTGAGAACAAAGATGCAAAAATTTTCCTTACACCTGGCGGTTCTACACCAAATATCTGGGTTGATATGAAAAATCCAAAACAGAGAACAACGGCGAAATAATGCAAGAAGCACTACAAAGAATTGACTGGCAAAAGATTGACCTTTTGCCAGTTGTTGTACAAGATGTTGCCAACAATGAAGTGCTGATGATGGCCTATATGGATAAAGAGGCACTAAAACTCTCTTTAAGTACAAAAATAGCCCACTATTTTTCGCGCTCTAAACAACGCATTTGGAAAAAAGGGGAGAGTAGTGGGCATACGCAAAAAATCCACTCTTTTTACTTAGATTGTGATAACGACACACTTCTAATAAAAGTAACACAAGAGGGTGTGGCATGTCATACAGGGCGACGTTCTTGCTTTTTTACAGAGTTAGAGAGTGGGGAAGTAACGAGTGAAGTAGAAGTGAACACGCAAGAGAGTTATGGAGTCATAGAGACCCTCTACCATACCATTCAAGAACGTAAAAATGCAGATCCAAAAACTTCATGGACCGCCAAACTTTTTGCTAAGGGTGAAAATACCATTTTGAAAAAGGTCGTTGAAGAGGCAGGAGAGTACTGCTTTGCACATAAAGACAATGATGATGCCGAGATGGTCTATGAGGCAGCTGATTTAACATATCATATGTTAGTAGCCTTAGCAAGTAAAAATATAGCTCCTGATAGAATAAAACAAGAACTCGCTCGTCGGTTTGATATGAGTGGTATTGCTGAGAAAAACGCACGTAAGGATTAAGTAGTGAAAGCAAAAATCATCGCCTTTGTTCATAATCTCATGAGTTATGATTATATGCTTTTTGGTGGTGTTTTTGTACTCTTTCTTCTCTTTATTATTCTCTCTATTGTTTTACGACGTAAAATAGGTCTTGCTCTCTTTTTCTTAGTGTTTGGTTTTATTATTTTAATTGTGGGTCCAACAGTAGGGTATAGTGAAATGCATAAGTATCTTTTCAAATCTGAAGTTCAAATAACTTCACAAAAAAGACTCCTCTTTACCCCTGCAATTGTACTCAAAGGCTCTGTGAAAAATGTTTCCAAATTCGATTTTAAAGAGTGCAAAATTACAGCTTATGTCCATAAAAAGAGTAAAAACAAGTTAAAAAATTATATCTATCAATTTAAAAATATTCAAAAAATGTCGATGCTTGAGTCAGCTATACAAAAGGGAGAGGTGAGAAATTTTAAATTGATTATAGAACCTTTTACCTATAAAAAAAGTTATAATATTTCCATAAAAGCGAGTTGCAGATGACCTTGTTAAATTATGTTCACTATATTGCTTTAGGTGTGATTGCTTTACTCTTTTTACTTGGTGTTATCTCCTCTCTTCGTCAATCCGATAAAAAGATGGTTTTTGGTATGCTTGTCTCAACCTTTGTGGTTTCCATATTTTTAGCTGTTTTTTCGATTTTGGTTGTAGATAAATATACAAAAAAAGCTTCTCTGCATAGACTCAAAAATAAACGTCTTTTAAATTTAGAAAAAATTGTGTATACGGGTTTTGTAAAAAATGAAGGCAAATTTGCGATTGGAAAAGTAAAACTTGAAGTAAAACTCGTAAACAAAGGACATGCTACGGGAAATGTTAAGGGTGGAAACTTTTATAAGGCGAGTGGTTTTTTTGATTTTTTCAAGGGTGGATATAATCTGAACTATAAGCCACAAACCATTACAAAAGTAGTCGTTGTTGCAAAAAATCTCAAACCTGGAGAGAAAAAACGGTTTCGATTTTACTTTGATTATCCGGGCTATTTTCGAAATGTGGCACAGTTTACAAAACTTTCATGTCACTAATAGACTTCTTTCATAACCTAAATATGCCTAATATTTTAGGCCAACTTTTTTCAGGGCTTGATTGATATTTTTGATTTGAATATTTTTATTTCTACACCATTGGGGAGCGAGAAGAGAGTCATCATCAATGCCTGCGGTGACTCTTTGCACACTTACATTTTCTGGTTTCATCAGCAGAGACTTGACTAAAACATCAAGGTACTCTTGTTCACCAATGGGTGTAAATTCTCCTCGATTGTATTCATTTCCAAGGGCTGTTTTTTTCACAACATAGAGTGGATGGTATTTGACAGAGTCTATGCCCCACTCATACGCTGCTTTTGAAGTTTCAAGCATCATTGCCTGCGTTTCACCAGGTAAACCAAAGATGAGGTGGCCACAGACATTGAGACCTGCTTGTTTAGATTTGAGAATCCACTCTTTGACATTTTGGCTATCATGCCCACGGTTGATTTTTATGAGTGTTTCATCATAAACAGATTGAATTCCAAACTCTATCCAAATCTCTTTTCTTTGACTCAGTTGTGCTAAAAAATCAAGTGTCTCTTGTGTGATACTATCGGAGCGTGTTCCAATGCTCAGACCAATGACATTCTCAAAACTTAATGCCTTTTCATAGAGTGCTTTGAGTGTCTCAAAAGGGGCATAGGTGTTTGTAAAAGATTGAAAGTAGACTAAAAACTTTTGGGCGCCATACTCTTTTTTTTGGCGTTGAGAGATAGCATCAAATTGTACTTCAAGTTGTTTGAGTTGTTTGTCTAAAAAAGGATTCTCTTTAGAATCTAAATTAAGATGGAAACCTTTAAGGGCTTGGACGGTGTCTGTACTTGCTGAAAAAGAGTCGTTTTCACAAAAAGTACACCCTCCCTTAGCGACGGTGCCATCTATATTTGGGCAGGTAAAACCAGAAATATTAATGCCTACTTTATAGACTTTGACACCAAACTTCTCTTTGAGGTAGTTTCCATATGTATAGATTTGTTGCATTAAACGATGTACTTTCCTGTAAAACAAGCCGTACAGTATTTCTCTTCATTTACATCAGAATTGACACTTTTAAGCAGAGTCTCTTCTGTAAGGTAAGCAAGAGAATCGGCTTCTACAAAATCACAGATCTCTTGAGTGGACATATTTGCAGCAATGAGTTTGTCTTTGCTTGGGGTATCGACTCCGTAAAAACAGGGGTCAGTCGTTGGAGGTGAAGAGATACGCATATGCACTTCAGTAGCCCCTGCTTCTTTAAGCATTCTGACAATGCGTCGTGAAGTTGTTCCTCGCACTATAGAGTCATCGACAACAATAACACGTTTACCTTTGATAATATCTATCATAGGGGAGAGTTTCATTTTGACTTTAAGGTCACGCATCTCTTGTGTAGGCTCTATAAAAGTACGACCTATGTAGTGATTACGCATAATTCCCATCTCATAAGGAATACCACTCTCTTGGGCATAACCGATAGCCGAAGGCACACCGCCATCAGGAACAGGAACAACTAAATCGGCTTCTATAGGAGCGATTTTAGCGAGTTCTTGTCCCATTGTTTTGCGGGCTTGGTAGACAGACTGTCCAAAAACAGAGGAGTCAGGGCGTGCAAAATAGACATACTCAAAGATACAATGTTTTGGAGTCGGTTCAAAAACCTTGATAGATTTTGGTACTTTTCCTTCTTCAAATATCAGTAGTTCTCCTGGTGCAACATCTCTGATAAATGTTGCACCTACCAAATCAAATGCACATGTCTCACTTGCTACAATGTAGCCACCATTTGGCAAGCGACCAAGACTTAAAGGGCGAAAACCATGACGATCTCGCACAGCAAACATTTTTGTACGACTTAAAATGACAAGAGAAAAAGCTCCCTCAATTCTTTGCACAGCATCTATAATTCTCTCTATGAGTTTGTCTTTTGAACTTTTTGCAATGAGATGAATAAGATTTTCTGTATCCATAAAAGTTTGAAAAATAGCCCCTTTTTTGATGAGGGCATCACGAACTTCTTGGGCATTTGTAAGGTTTCCATTATGGACAATTGCCATTTCTCCTAAATCATACCGTGCAAACACCGGTTGTGCATCTAAAATCGAGTCATCCCCAGCGGTAGAGTAACGTGTATGCCCAATAGCCGATGTTCCACTTAATGTTTGGAGTTTGGCTTCATCAAAAACACGCATTACTAAGCCGCGTTTTTTAATAGTGTGGAGTTTTTTTCCATCTGCAGAACTTATCCCTGCTGCTTCTTGACCGCGGTGTTGTAAGGCATGGAGCGAAAAGTAAGCGAGTTTAGAAGCTTCTTCGTGACCAAATATCCCAACAACAGCACATTTTTCATTCATATTTTCGTGCAAAAGAGTATCCTTCATAAATAGTACTGCAATTATACAGAAATTTTCTTATTTGGAATTTATGATAAGTGCCTAGCCAAAATTAATGTCATATTTTGAACCGAAGAAATTAAGCATATTTTGTATGTGCTTGTAAAAGTCATCAAACGAATCTAAAACATTTAAATCCATCCAAGTATATTTCATTTC
>JALWON010000036.1 GCA_027083475.1 Sulfurimonas sp. | reverse complement strand
ATTGGTGGTCTTGCTTGGAAAATGAATAGAAATGTTGAATGGGTAGCAAATGTAACAAAAAATGATAATAGTAATGATGCATATAATGCTTCTTCTGCAACTGCTAACTCTACAGCTTACATGATGACAACGGAGATTAATTTCTAATAGGAGTCTTTCATTTTATTAATGATATAATTTGAACAAATTATTATAGGTGTGTTTATGTCATTAGAAAAATATCCTGACATCTTCAACGAACTCAAATCTGCAGTTCGTGCGGAGGGTTTACTTGAGAGAGTTCCCCTAAGGGGAACTGTTGAAATGATTGCTATACTTTTGAGTATGGCTTTTGTTTTTTATATTGCATCAGAGTGGGAGTTCTTTGCAGCTTATTCTCCTTGGGCTGCTATAGGACTTGGTCTGTATATGACTATTATCTTCACACGTGCAGTATTTGTCTCGCATGACATCTTGCATTTGCAGTATTTTAAAAACAAGTCTCTCTCTTTTAAACTCTCGTATCCCTTCTCTGCGTTTATACTCTCAAACTCCTCTTCTTGGTGGGACTTTAAGCATAATATTAATCATCATACATGGTGTAATGTTTTAGAAAAAGATGAAGATATTTGGGCTTTAGATGGTGCATTTACAAAAACACATATGGGTAACAGCCCTTTTATAAAAAAGTATAAGCATATCATCTTTTGGGGTGCAATGTTTTTTATGTACCCTGCGTTTATTGCACAGTCTTATAACTTTGCAATCAAACGCAAATTGTGGGGAGAACTGACACTCATGCTTCTACATTGGCCTCTTGTATGGGGGACTATTTTTTATTTTTTACCACTTTCTGATGCCCTGATTGTTTTTGTAACACTGAACTTTACACTCTCTCCATGGCTTGCATTTGGGTTTATTACAAACCATTTAGGATGTGAAGTTTTTGAGTATGAAGAGGGGAAAAAGTTCTCTTGGATGGAGTTGCAGATGCGAACTTCTCGCTCGCTTAAGGGTGGGGCATTAACACATTGGTTCTATGGTGGACTCAATACTCAAATAGAACATCATCTCTTCCCAAAAGCCCCGCGTTTTCACCTTATAAAAGTGCAAAAGATGACACGAGAGTTTGCTAAAAAACATAATATTTTCTATTTTGAAACAACACCTTTACAGGCATATGTGCAGATTAATGAAGCTCTAAAGGAGTATTGATGCTTCTTGAAGTTTCGCATTTGCTTGGATAAAGCGGGTATTGAGAGAAGATACTTGTTCTTGTATCTCTTTGGAATTTGATGTTTTCTCTTTTACAAAGTTAATGTTTATCGAGAGTAGCACACCGAATTGCTCTAAAAATATTTTTTGTAATCTTTGCATTGTTTGAAAAAATATTTCTTTTTCTTCTAAGTAGATACTCTCTTTGGAAACAACAGCATATTCAAATGCTCTTTGTCTAAAAATGGCATCTTTATAATATTTTGGATTGAGATAATTGCACAGCATAGTAAGGAGTCGATCATCAAGTGTTTGCATGTCTTGAATGATATTGTCTTTTAAAAGTGCATCTTGTATAAAACTGGTATTGATGTTGAAGCGGACAAGGAGAGGATTTGTTATATTTTTGAGGGTATGTAAAAGTTGTGGTGAATGTTCACTTTGCGTGGTTTGGAGGGCTTTTTGTTTTGCAAATGCCTTTGTAAATTCTTTATAACTTTCTAATCGTAAGCGATTCTCTTCAAGCTCCGTTTCAAGACGAATGAGTTTTACAGCTTTGTTGATTTCTTGTTCTACTTGGTGTCTATGGGCAGGTTTAATGATGTAGCCACTAATGTTGTAACGTATGGTATGTAAAATATAGAGTGGGTCATGGTAGGCAGAGAGTACAATAATAGGAATATCGGGATTGTTTTCACGAATATTTTGAATCATCTCAACTCCATCCATCTGAGGCATACTAATATCGGTAATAATAAGGTCAAGATTTCCTTCATAAAACCGATGTAAGCCCTCAAGCCCATCCTGTGCTGTTATAATGGTGTCAAAATAATCTTGTAAAAGCAGGAGCATCAATGCACGAGTGGAAGCATCATTTTCAACAAAGAGAAGTCGTATATCTTTGGTGAAATGGTGAACTGTGCAGTTGTTAGCAGACATTATAATGCCCTCCTAAAGTAGTTTGTCGCTGAATTGTATCTAAA
>JALWON010000035.1 GCA_027083475.1 Sulfurimonas sp. | reverse complement strand
TCTGATTGGATTTCAATTCCATTCAATGTTTTCTCAACTGAAAGTGCAATTTGACTTGAAGCATCTGAAATCTCTTGAGAACCTTTATTTATTTTTTCTATTAAGTTATCAAGTGTATTTGTATATGTATTGATATTTCTTGCAGCCTCCACAGAGTAAACAGCAATTTTTGTTAGCTCCTCCATTTTAAGACTCAGTGCATTGCCTCGTGTTCCTGTTCCAGAAATAATAACGGTTGTAGAACCAATACTTTTGATAATACTATCAATACTACTTTGAATTTTATTGACCAGTTCAGAGATAAATTCTGCATTTTTCTCACTCTCACCAGCCAAAGCACGTGTCTCATCTGCAACAACAGCGAAACCTTTACCATGTTCCTTTGCACGACTTGCTTCAATCGCAGCATTTAAAGCCAACAGATTTGTTTGATCAGCAATCTTCGCAATAAAACCAACGGCATCCCCAATATTTTGAGAAGATACTTTTAACTCTTCACTTTTTCTTGCACTTGCATTAGCAACATCAATTGCCTTATCCATTCTTCCTACAGAGTCATTGATAATCTGCACAGCATTCATAATATTATCACCAGTTGCTAATGTAGAAGAGATAACCGTATCAATCGTCGTGTTCATACGATTAATATTACTTGTGATTCCTTTTACATTGGCTAAAGCCTGATCACTTGCACCACTATTTTCTTCTGCTGCTGTTGCAATCTGTTCCATAGAAGATTTTAACTGCTCAATCGCACTCACACTCTCTTGTGCATTATCGAGTATTGTCATGGAAACACCTGCAATACTTTCACTTATTTGTTGTTGTTTTGCCAAAGTTCTTTGTTTTCTTTTATCATTACTAGAAGCAACGGCCATAGAGGCTGAAGCCGCACTCCCTTTTTTAACTAATGCCATGTATAATCCTTTCCTTCTTAATCTAATGTCGCATAAAGCTCTTCAGCTTTTTTAATATCTTCGCGGGATGGTTTGACTCGTATAGAGACATATTTTGTGTTGCCATTCTTATCTACTGAACGTAGTACTGTTGCAAATACCCAGTAAAATCCGCCACCTTTTCTTTGGTTCTTCACATATCCAGTCCAAAATCCCTTCGTTTGAACATCATCCCAAAGTGATTTAAACGCAGCTCTTGGCATATCAGGATGGCGCACAACATTATGTGGCTGACCGATTAAATCACTCTCTTTCATATTGGCTACTTTATAAAAAGAGTCACTCGCATACTGGACGATTCCCTTTTCATCTGTTTCTGATAAAAGATATAAATCATTATAAAGTACCTCACCATCATCTAAAAATGTTAAACCTTCGGTACTTATATCATTGTTATTTTGTGACACACTAAACCTCCAAGAAAAATTAATTACTGTTAGCTTACTCTTTAAAATCTAAAAATAAATTGAAATGGGGAAATTTTATTGATTTTTTTGGTTTTTGTGAAAAAAATGGGTTTTTTGATTTGTTTTGTTTATATTTATAATTTGTGAGAGGAAAGAAACTTCCCTATATTGGGGAAGTTAAGAGAAGTAAAGACTAGATATTATCGCGAATACCTAAATCAGAGATAAGTTTAGCATAAGCCTCTTTTTGTGTTCTTTTGAAATATTTCATAAGACGACGACGTTGCCCAACAAGTTTAAGTAAACCTAAACGAGATGCATGATCTTTTTTGAAAACTTTTAAGTGTTCTGTTAACTCTGAGATACGTTCAGTTAAAAGTGCAATTTGTACTTCACTTGAACCAGTATCACCTTCTTTGCGACCATATTTCGCAATTATCTCTTGTTTTTTAGCCGAATCTAAAGCCATAATAGCCTCCTGATGGGTATATTTATCTAACATTTATATCAATATATAAAAGCTGAAGAAGAATTATAACTACTTAATCTTTATTTAATCTAATTATCATTAGAATGTGTCCATGAAAAAAGTACTTGTCGTAGATGATAGTCAAACTATCCTCTCTCTCATTAAATCTGAAATAGCACTCCACAATGGTATAGAAGCACTCTATGCAGACTCTTACAAAAGTGCCATGCGACTCATTCGTGAGCATCGTGGACAATTCCATGCGGCACTCTTAGACCTCAACCTTCCAGATGCACCCGAGGGTGAAATAGTAAAACTCGCCAATGCCAACAAAATTCCTGCTGTCATTCTCTCTGCAACTATCAATGAAGAGCTCAAAGATAGAGTCATGAAAAAAGATGTGGTTGATTTTGTCGTGAAAGATACACCCCAGAGTGTCAAATTTGCTGTAAACGCAATCCTACGAACACTCAAAAATTATGATACAAGTATCTTAGTTGTCGATGATTCTAAACTCTATAGAGAAACACTCAAAAGTTCACTCCAACGCATTCATCTGAATGTCATAGAAGCCGAAGATGGAGAACAAGCACTTACAATCATCCAAGAGAACAAAAATATCTCTTTAGTAATTACTGACTATGAGATGCCAAATATGAATGGTATTGAACTCACCTACCAACTGAGAAACTTATACCAAAAAGATGAACTCGCTATCATTGCCATGAGTACGATAGACAACAATGAAGTAGTTGGTGCTTTTTTACGCTTTGGAGCCAATGATTTTCTCAATAAACCTTTCACCCATTACGAGGTTGTTACAAGAATTAATTCTAACCTTGAACTCATTGATCTTTTTACAACACTCAAAGACCGTGCGAATAAAGACTTTTTAACAGGTATGTTTAATCGTCGCTACTTTTTTGACAGTGGATTATCTATTTTTAAAAAGAACAAAAGAAAAGTCTACCCTTTAGCTGTTGCTATGATAGATATAGATAAATTCAAAACTATCAACGATACTTATGGGCATGATGTTGGCTATGATGCAATTAAAGAGATTAAAACCATCTTAGATAAAAACTTACGAGAATCTGATTTAGTGGCTCGTTTTGGAGGCGAAGAGTTCTGTATTTTACTAGAAGAAATAAACATTCATGATGTCAAAAAACTCTTTGAAAAAATTCGTGCAGCATTTGAAGCAAATGTAATTCATACAAATGGCATAGACATCTCCTATACCATCTCAACGGGTATTTGCTATGGTATTTTAGACTCACTCGATGCCATGATACAACTCTCAGATGAAGCTCTCTATGAAGCAAAAACTACAGGACGCAACAAAGTCATTATCAAAGAAGTATAAACTTTTAACTTCTTTGGTTATAATATCTCTTTTAAAATCAAATTGAAAGTTAATACCGATGCTTATAACCCGTGCCAGTGAATATGCTATACTCTCACTCATTCTTTTATCTAAAGCACAAGCACCGCAAGATACAGAAACACTCTCACGACAACTTGCAATCTCAAAAAGTTTTTTAGCCAAAATCTTGCAATCTCTTGCGAAAAAAAACATTTTGCACTCCTTTAAAGGGGTCAATGGTGGTTTTGCTCTTGCCAAAGAGGCTTCTAAAGTAAGTATGCTTGATATTATGTCTTGTGTCGAGGGGAAAGCTCCTGCTGTGTTTGATTGTGCATCATCACTTGATGACTGTCCTTCAGACCAAGCGAGTATCTGCACAATTTGGCCATTTTTACATAAACTTCAGGGAAAAATCGATTTTTTTCTGGCAGATCTCACCTTAGCTGATATTTTAGAAGAAGATTAGACCTTGGCAAGAAAACTCACACGTAAACAACAAGTCGGAACGACCCTCAACTTTCTTCTTGGACAAAAAGATTTAAGTGTTGTCATTTTCGTTATGGCAATTTTAGCCATTATTATTGTTCCTCTACCCTCAGCAATGCTCGATGTTTTACTTACAGTATCAATGTCCATATCAATTTTAATTTTGCTCATATCACTCTATATTCCAAAACCAACAGATTTGACAACCTTTCCGACACTTATTTTGATTATTACCCTCTTTCGACTCTCTTTAAATGTTGCAACAACAAGAATGATTTTAAGTCATGGACATGAGGGTAGTGAAAATGTCAGTAGCATTATTACCAGTTTTGGGGATTTTGTTGTGGGTGGAAACTTTGTTATTGGGATTATTGTTTTTTCTATTTTAGTACTTATCAACTTTATGGTCATTACCAAAGGTTCTACAAGAGTCGCTGAAGTTGCAGCACGTTTCGTGCTTGACTCTATGCCAGGAAAACAGATGGCAGTGGATGCCGACTTAAACGCAGGACTCATTGATGATGCAGAAGCCACAAAACGCCGCGCTGCCATTTTACAAGATGCAAACTTCTATGGGGCGATGGATGGTTCTTCTAAATTTGTCAAAGGGGATGCAGTTGCTGGGATTGTCATTACACTCATTAATATCATCGGCGGATTCCTAATAGGTGTCTTTCAACATGACATGAGTGTCAGTGACAGTGCCTCTGCGTTTACACTTTTAACCATTGGGGATGGTTTAGTGGGGCAGATCCCTGCACTCATTATCTCAACTGCAACAGGTATTATGATTACTCGTTCTTCTGGCGATGGTGACAACTTTGCTGAAGGTACAATCAACCAAATGATGGGCAACTCCAAAATTATGATGATTGTAGGCTTCATCATGATTTTATTTGCGCTCGTCCCGGGTTTACCTACTGCTTCTATGGGTTTTGTTGGTATGGTATTCGCTGTGCTTGGTTGGTCTATTTACAAGTTTGATAAAGGAGAACTTGATATTCTCAATGTTCCCGATATTCTTGGAAACAAAACAAAACAACAAGAGCAAGAAAAAAGTGCCCTCAAACCAAAAAAATCTCCAGAAGAGATAGCAAAAGAAGAAGAGAGTGCCCTTGAAGATATACTCAAAGTGGAGATGCTAGAACTTACACTCGGCTACCAACTCATCCGTCTTGCCGATGCAAATCAAGGAGGCGATTTACTTGAACGTATCCGCTCAATGCGACGTAAAATTGCAAGTGATTTTGGATTTTTAATGCCGCAAGTACGTATTCGCGACAACTTGCATCTTGAACCACAACAGTACCAAATACTCCTCAAAGGTGTCTCCATTGGAGAAGGCACTATCATGCCCGATAAATTTTTAGCTATGGACAGCGGAATGGCAACGGGTGAAATTACAGGAGAAGCGACTAAAGAGCCTGCATTTGGTCTTGATGCCCTCTGGATACATCCAGAACAAAAAGAGGATGCCATCATCAATGGCTATACAGTCGTAGACCCTGCCACTGTCATCTCTACACATATGAGTGAACTCATCAAACGCAATGCTGAAGAGTTACTCACACGTCAAGAGGTACAAACCCTGATTGATAAAATCAAAGATGATTTCCCTGTGATTGTAGATGATCTGCTGAAAGTCGCAAGCATTGGACTTGTACAACGTATCTTAAAAGCACTCTTACATGAGAAAATTCCACTCAAAGATATGCTTACTATTTTAGAAACCATAGCCGACATCGCAGAATTTACTAAAAATGTTGATGTCATTACAGAGCAAGTACGGGCAAAACTCTCACGCATCATTACTCAAATGTATGCAAGTGAAGATGGTGTTATCCGCTTACTCACCTTTGACACATCAAGTGAACAACTCATGCTTGAAAAATCACAAGAGCAAGATGGTACAAGAAACCTCTTACTCAATGTCAATGAAATCAATGCCCTCATTCAAGCAACAAGTACAAAAGCAGCTGAAATTTTACAAAAAGGCATTTCCCCTGTTATCATTATCGTAGACCCGCAACTTCGCCGTGGAGTTGCAGAAATATTTGAACGTTTTTCTTTAGATGTTATTACACTCTCTCATGCAGAAATTGATGCGAGTGCAACTTTTGAAGTCCTCGGTTCAATCACTATAAACACATAAAAAGGTATACCATGCAAGATATTATTCACCACCTATCGCATATAGATTTAGATGGCTACAGTTGCCAACTCGTTATGCAGTACACTCCCTATGAAAAAGAGAACTACAATGCCAACTACGGAGCAGAAGTAAAATCAAAATTAGAACTCATTTTAGAAAACATAAAAAAAGATAAACGCAGTGCCCTTATTTTAGTTTCAGACTTAAATCTCAGTGCAGATGAATCACGCTGGATTACGAATGAAGTTGATAAACTCAACAAACAACAAAAAGTACAACTTCTTTTACTTGACCACCATGGAAGTGGTGCACAGAGTGCAAAAAAATATGATTGGTACACACTTGATGAGAGTCGTTGTGCTACAAAAATAGTCTATGATTATGCCAAAGAGCACTTTAAACTTGATGCACCAGAGTGGATGGAGTCTTATGTCAATATTGTCAATGCAGTCGACTTATGGAAAAAAGAGGAGCACGAAAACTTTGAGTATGGCAAGGTTTGTATGCGTTTAGTCACTGAGACTCGCGAACTCAACCGTGTCATGTTTGCCAATGAAGATTCACATTATAAACTCTCACTCCTAAAAAAGGCCACAGAGTTTATCCATGCAAAAAATGCCCCTATCATCCTAGATGAAAAGATCCATAGTATGAAAAAAGAGTTCTTTAGAGTAGATGAAGACAATACACTTGACAACCTCGCCACAGACTATGTGGTACAACTTTTAGGCAAAAAACGCAAAACACATACCATTTACTATAAAGGTTATAAAGGATTTTTAAGTTATGGTGTCGGCAACACTTCCATTGTTGGCAATGGCTTTTTGGTTGCGTTTCCAGAGTATGATTTTATTGTAGACATCAGTTATAGAGGTGCTATGAGTCTTCGAGCAGATAACAATGTCAGTGTTGCACAGATTTCAAAAGAGTGGGCTGGTGGTGGAGGCCATCCTAATGCTGCAGGTGGAAGGATTATGGGCTTTAAAGAGCAGTATCGTTATGACAAAGTCAAACAACAAATAGAAGCACTCATCAATGACAAAGAGTCCCGTGCCGGAGAGTTAGCATACAAACAAGAGGAAATGTAACGAGCAGCTAATTATTTAAAAAATAGCGCTCGACCCCATTTGCCAAACCTGTTGCTAAACGTTGTTGGTACTTACTGTTTACTAACCTTTTGGCTTCTTTTGGATGTGTAATAAAACCAACTTCAACCAAAACAGCAGGCATTTGTGCACCCACTAAAACCCAAAAAGGCCCCTCTCTCACCCCCGCATCTTTAACATTTTTATAGTGTTTATTCAGTGAAGCTAATGCACCCCGCTGTAAATCTATAGCAAGTTTATTTGCTGCAACGATATTGTGAGAATTGAGTGTACTCAAAAAACTCTCTTTTCCATAATAATCCATCTCACTCAAATCTGCTTTATTCTCTTGTGCAGCAACTCGCTTTGCTCTGCTTGAACGCGATTTAGAAAGAAAATACGTCTCTAAACCCTCTGCTTTTGCAGCATTTTTAAGCGATACTGCATTTGCATGAATACTGATAAAAATATCTGCATGTTTTCTGTTAGCATATTTTGTTCTCTTACTCAACTTTACAAAATAATCTTTGCTGCGTGTCATATAGACTCGAAATCCACGATTTTTCAGTATGCTTGCTAAATCTCTTGCAATACTTAAAACAACTACTTTTTCTCTATATTTTCTATACCCAATAGCTCCAGGGTCTTTGCCTCCATGTCCTGCATCAATGACAATAATTTTATTTCTATCTAAACGCACAGGGGCGACAGCAGGATGAGAGATTTTTTTGCTTCTTTTCTTTTTGAGTGTCACTTTTTGTATATTGATAGCAAGTGTTGTTTTTGTTTTGGAGAAATTTATTTTTAATTTGTTGTTATCTTCAATCAGCAAACGCATTGTTTTAAAGTTTTGCTGCACTATTTTAATTTTATCTATCCCATTTTTTCGCAATGTTTGGGATGTACGCAAAGAGGCATGAATATCAAAAATATACTGGTATTTTTTTCTTTTTACATCATACTTTGAAAAATAATTGAGACTATTTTTATGGAGTGCTTTATCAAATTTCAAAAGAAGTTTGCCACTCTTCCAAGTAACAGACTTTAAATGTGTCGAAGACTTGACTCTTATTTTCTTTGTAACACTACTTTTTTTCTTTTTTGGATATGTTTTCACATTTTGTGTGTGTTGTGAAAAGCCAAGTAACTCTTTTTCATATTGACTGACATCAATATGTAACTTTTTTCCACTTTTGACTATACCATATAAGGCATTTTTTAAAAGTTTTTTATCATCTTGCATCAATGCACGAAGATAAAGATTTTTATAATCATTGTATGCACGAAATTGATTACTTTTATTGTTTGATTTGAGAAATCCATTCGCTCTTTTGAGCATCTCGTAATTACTGAGTGCATGCAAAGAAAGGAATATTGCAAAAAGCAGGAAAAAAGAGCGAAACATTAAAAAATTATTCGCCCTCTGTAAGTTTTTTCATAAGTTCTGCAACTGAGATAATTTCATTGACCCTGTAGCCATTTGTTCCAGAGAAGAAAAGTCCTGTCTCTAAGTTCCCTTCATATGCATCACTTAATCTATCTGCAATACAAAAACCAACAACTTTCGCCTCTTCCCCACGATTACATGGAGCAACACAGTTGGAGATACATTTAATATCCGGACCTTCTCGCTTGGCAACTAAATGTGTAAGATTTGTCACAATCCCTTGCGCTGGGTAACCAACAGGAGAACCCATAAGTTGAATATCGTCCTCTTTGGCATCAAGTAACACTTTTTTAAAGTTCGCATGGGCATCACACTCATACGTTCCAATAAAACGCGTCCCCATCTGCACACCACTTGCACCTAATGCCATCATCTCTTCTATATCTTTTTTATCCCAAACACCGCCTGCCGCAAAAATTGGCATATCACCCCA
>JALWON010000034.1 GCA_027083475.1 Sulfurimonas sp. | reverse complement strand
CCTTTTATCCCTGCAACTTTGAATTGTAGATAGTTATCACGCCAAAAGTAACATTCATCTATATGGTTGATACCTGAGTGTAGGGCGAGTGTTAGTGTGTAATCACCAGGCGCTAACATCATTGTTAATGTAAAAAATACGGTTATTTCTTCTCCTGCCTTGAAGGAGAGTGTTTGGTTTAAGTGATGGGTATTTGTGCCGTAAATATCTTGACCAAATCGATCTCTTATTAGAAAACCTAGCTCGACATTATCAAGGTCTTCTTTGGCTTGAATTGCGACTTTTAAGGTAACTTGTTCTCCCGAACTCAAAATTTGACTGTGGCTATCTGTCTGATAAATTTCCGCTGCGCTGATGTGTGCTTTATTATTACCAAAATGTTGTGCGACTGTCGATTGTTTTTGTGCCGAACTTATCTCTTGATTGTCCTTTGAAAGAAGCCTATTGTAGTAGTTAACTCCAGCCTCTGTCTCTCCATCAAATTTTAAGCATCCTTTATCTAATACTAGGGTACGATCGCATATCATTTTAACTGCATTGAGGTCATGAGAAACAAAAAGGAGTGAACCACCCTTTTCTCGGAATTGTTTTATTTTTTTAAAACATTTTTGCTGAAAAGCCGCATCTCCTACAGCAAGGGCTTCATCTACAATAAAGCAATCAGGATCTGCAAAAATTGCGATTGAAAAAGCGAGTCGCATTACCATCCCCGATGAATATGTGCTAATAGGTTCGTTGATGTATTCTCCCAGCTCTGAAAATTCGATGATCTGTTGTTTCTTTTCTACAATTTCTGCTGATGTCATTCCTATAAGCAGTCCATTTGTAAGGATATTTTCAAGCCCTGTTAGGTCTGGTTCAAAGCCACTACCTAGCTCAAGAAGACCTGTGATTTTACCGTGTGACTGTATACTGCCACTATCAGGCAAGGTGATGCCTAGAAGAATTTTTAACAGGGTGGATTTTCCTGCTCCATTTCTACCAAGTATGCCTATCGCTTCTCCATGCTGAAGGGTTAATGAGATATTATTTAGCACATGATGCGAGTGGTGGTAGGGCTTTTTTAGAATAATTTCTTTTAGCCGGTCAATCGGCTTATCATATGACTTGTAATATTTATTAATATTCAATAGTTTTAGTAGCGGCATTAAATAAAATCCCTAATATCTTTTTCTAGTTTACGAGAAACTTTGACTAACACAAGCAAAAGAATGCTCGATATGCCTACTATCAGCAGAAGACTTTCCCAGTAAATTGACTCGTGATATAAAATTATATTATGTGAAGCTTGCACTACCCAGTACATCGGGTTTAATTGGTAGTATGAACCTATACTTTTGGGCAAAATATCCACTACATAGACGATAGGCGTTGCCCAGAACCATACTTGAAGAATGACTGTTAACATCTCTTTGATATCTTTAATAAATACAGAGAAAATAGCCACTGAAAATCCTACAATATAAGCCAAGAGTATCGTCAAGGCATAAACGGGCAATAATAGTAACCAGTTAAGATCTATAGGGTAGTGAATATATACCAGAAAAATTGCAAATATAAAAAGCGAAATGATAAATATAATCGTTTCTGAGATGATGATATAAATAGGAAGTGTTTCTAGCTCTATCCTATTTTTTTTGATCAGTCCTTTCTTTTCACTCAACACATTGGCAACTCTTTGCGCAATATTAGCAAATAGGTTCCAAAAGAGTATGCCTGATATCAGATAAATACCATAGGCGTAGGGTTGTTCTTTAAACCCTGAAAGTCTCGCTCCCATAATACTGGAGAAAATGAATGTAAAAATAAGGATCATGGTAAGTGGCATAATAATATTCCACAAAACACCTAAAATTGATCCTTTGTACTTATCAATTATATCTTGCTTAGCAAAATGTAAAATTAAACTGGTTTGCATGATTTTCTCAATCCAGGAACTTAATGACTATTTAATTTTGACTCAACAAGCTGCTTGAACTGATCTCTAAATCGTTCTTCAGAAAACTGTTCTGCATGTTGGCGGATGATGGCATTATCAAAATTTTGGGCTTGTTGTTCAAATTGTGTGACCGCTTGTTGGATCGCTTGTGCTGTTTGTTCTGTAAAAAAGAGGCCTGTTTTTCCTTCAATCACTGTCTCTAAGGCTCCCCCTTTGGCATATGCGATTATGGGGGTGCCTTGTGCTTGTGCT
>JALWON010000033.1 GCA_027083475.1 Sulfurimonas sp. | reverse complement strand
GTAGAAACACCGATGATGCACCCAATTGCTGGTGGAGCAAACGCAAAACCTTTTGTTACCCATCATAATGCACTTGGAATTGACAGATACCTTCGTATTGCACCTGAGTTATATCTCAAACGCCTTATTGTCGGTGGCTTTGAAGCAGTTTTTGAAATTAACCGCAACTTTAGAAATGAAGGGATGGATGCCACCCATAATCCTGAGTTTACTTCAATAGAATTTTATTGGGCGTACAAAACATACAAAGATTTAATTGAAATTACAAAAGAGTACTTCGGGTATCTTTTTGAGCACTTAAATCTCCCTTCCCTTTTACCATACGGAGAGTTAAGTGTAAACTTTGACAATTTCCAAGAGATTCCCCTCATCGAATCACTCACTACTATTGGTGGTGTTCCAGCAGAGATAACAAAAGATGCAGAAAAAATCTATGCTTATTTAAAAGAAAAAGCGATTAATGTCAAACCAAATCTCAACTTAGGACAGCTCCAAGGCGAACTCTTTGATGAATTTGTAGAAGAAAAACTCATTGACCCTACTTTTATTACCGAGTACCCTGTAGAGATTTCACCCCTCGCACGCCGTAATGATGAAAACCCTGAGATTACAGAACGTTTTGAACTCTTTATAGCAGGGCGTGAAATTGCCAATGCCTTTTCTGAGCTCAATGACCCAGTCGATCAACTTGGACGATTTGAGGGGCAAATGGATGCCAAAGATGCAGGCGATGATGAAGCACATGAGATGGACAAAGATTTTGTCGAAGCCCTCAGCTACGGTATGGCACCAACAGCAGGACAAGGGATAGGAATCGACAGACTTGTCATGCTCCTTACAAATGAGCATAGTATCCGAGATGTATTGCTTTTCCCAGCAATGAAACCACAAAATGAAGATGAACAAAGTCAACAAGAAGAGTAGGTAGACTTAACTATGCAAAGCAGAGTAGCAGAACTTTCAGAATCACCTTGTGAACTCAATGAAAAGCCATGCCTCTGCAATTTACACTACCAACTCAAAACAAAACTTGCTATTTTAATCAACCACTATATTCCTCGATGCCCTTTTTACACTGTATGTTTTGCATTTCGCAGAACTGGTGTACACCCTCCTTTTTTCCTTTAATATAACTCATTAAAACTAAAAAATATTAAACACAAAAGGATATACCCATGTCAAAAAATTATGTAGTTGGATTCCCACGCATTGGTGAAAAAAGAGAACTCAAAAAAGTATTAGAAAACTTTTGGAAAAAAGAAGTCGCATTTAAAGATGTCGTAGAAGTAGCAAGTGAACTCAAAAAGAGACACTGGAACTATCAAAAAGATGCAGGTATCTCTTTTATAAGCTCAAACGATTTTTCACTCTATGACAATATGCTAGATACTTCCATCATGCTAAATGCAGTGCCACCAAGGTTTCAAAATTTAGAAGATGAAACACTCTACTTCGCAATGGCTAGAGGAAACAAAGATGCTGTCGCTATGGAAATGACAAAGTGGTTTAATACAAATTACCACTACATTGTTCCTGAACTCTCTTTAGAAGATGAGTATAAATTAAATGCTAGAAAAATCATCGATGAATATAAAGAAGCAAAAGCATTAGGAATACAAACCAAAATTAATCTTATTGGTCCTATTACATATTTGGGACTTTCTAAACGCAGTGATGGTGGAGACACTTATGTACTTTTAGAAAAAGTTTTAAAAGTGTATGAAGCACTCTTAGCAGAAATTGCAAGACTTGATGATGCAATCACTGTACAGATAGATGAACCAATCTTTGCTAAAGATAATGAAACAAAAGTTTTAAGCCTTATCAAACCAACATACGACAGACTTGCACAAGTGAGTCCAAAAATCAATATTGTCGTTAGTACATATTTTGAACATTCTACAGAAGCAACAAAGATTTTACTCCATACACCTATCTGGGGTATTGGGCTTGATTTTCTTTATGGTGAAGAGAATTTAGAGAGTTTAGAAATTATAAATAAGTCAGATAAAATACTCATTGCGGGTGTTGTTGATGGAAGAAATATTTGGAAAAATGACATACAAAACACCATACAACTTTTAGATAAAATTGCTCTAGGTGTTAATAAAGAGCAAATGATTGTTGCAAGTTCTTGTTCCCTCTTACACACCCCATTTACTTTAGAGTATGAAACGCAAATGAGTGCAGAGA
>JALWON010000032.1 GCA_027083475.1 Sulfurimonas sp. | reverse complement strand
ACTCTTTAGTAGATAAAATACTTTTTATCTCTAAATCAGATTCTAGTAACAAGTTTATTACTTTTGGAGAGTCTGCAACAAAACTGTTATCTTTTGTAAAAGCATTATCCCTCATCTGTTTGTAAATGAGTAACTCAGGAATATTGATATCATCTATTTCAATTAAATCTAGCATCTATTTGTATCTTCTTTTTAGTGAAATCATAACTAGATTTTAAAAACAACAGCACTCTTTAAAAACAATGTCTGGAAAACACTTCACTAGTATTTACTAAGTATAATATACCCAAAAATCAAGACTAGTAAATCAAATATTTTAATATTATCTCTCTATGATACCAACGGTAACGATTTTACTCTTTTTATATCTTACTTATCAGCTTGATAGTAAACTGCATTTGTCTTATTAGTACTTTATTGTCTTTGCTTGATTAAACTTGTATCAGTTATTAGCTCATAAGGAATTAAGAATATGAAAAAACAGATTATTGTATTTACAGTTTTAATAAGTAGTATGGCATTTAGTGCAGTTTTACCTACAGATATAAGAGAAATAAACGAAGTTAGAGAACCTAAGACCAATACAACACGAGTTAATGTATGCAGTGTAGTAAGTACACACCTAAGCAACAGAGGGCTAGACAAAAAAATAGCCCAACAAAGAGTGCTGAAATACTGGAAGAATGATGAGTATGCAAACTCATTAATGGTAGAAAATATAGTAAAAAGATTCAAAGAATTAAACTATCAAGATGTCATTTCTTATGTGAGTAATGCAGTACTATTTCAAAATAATGTGGATTTAAGTTCATACAGTCATATTGTAAAGTTAGTGCATAAAAGTAATAAATTGACTCTTGACAAGCTAGCACTCGCTAAGATAGAAAGTGTCGCAAGTGAAAATAAAAATATCAGATTATACACATAAAGTTAAATTAAAATTGAATGGGAAGGTAAAATTCTAAAACAAAATCCTTCTCTTTATTCACATAACCATTTTTTTTATAGATAGCATAGGATGGCTTTGTCGAGGTGAAAAAGTCACTTTTTGGAAGCCACCTGTGATACACCCATTGGATAAAAGATAAAATCTCTCCTTTTTTTAATGCAATATCAAATTGCGCATACAATCCCTCGGCAATTTCAAATTGTGGTAATCGTTTTGACTCTACCTTTTCAGGAGTAGCTATGCAAGCAACATATTGGCAAGAGGATAGTGGTGTGATAGCAGGATTGTCATGAAATAAAGCTATCTGTTCATATCTTGGTATATCATTCTCTAAAACCCATGCATACAACTTTTGCCATGCCATAGTAATTTCAGATGGATTGTAACTGAGATTACGAATATAATAACTTTGAATAGCTGGTCGCTTGAGAATTGTTGGTTGCAGATTGAGGGTGTCAAATGTATCAAATAGTTGCCCATTTGTATGCGCTAAGATTTGAGATGAATAAGTAAGGTAGCCACCTTCCTTCCATTTTGTGGGTGTCATTGAAAAGCGTTGTTTAAATGCTTTTATAAATGAAGATTGGGATGAGTATCCACAAAGATTGGCAATTTTAGAAATTGTTGCATAGCGATTTGTAAGTAAAAGATTGGAGGCTTTTTGAAGTCGAATTAGCTTGACACTTTCATGAATATTTCGATGAAAAACTTCTTTAAATATCCTCTGCATATGAAACTTACTTATACCAAGCATTTCACTAAGCTCATCAATCTTAATGTCCGTATCGATATGCACATAGATATAGAACATTATATCGTTGGCTATTTGAATGCGTTTAAGGTGTGTATCTTCTTTCATTTGTAAATAATAGCATAAAAAAGTATTTTTTAGAGCATTTTAGAACAATATATCTCGCACTTTAGAGAAAGAATTTCTACTTTACTTTGACTATAATTGTCAAAATTTATAAGAGGAGTGAATAGATGAAATCAATTCAAAAAGTTTTAGTGGCAAATAGGGGTGAGATAGCTCTTAGGATTATTCGTGCATGTAAAGAGTTAGAGATTCAAAGTGTAAGTATTTTTTCTGAAGCGGATATTAACGGTATTTGGTTAAGAAAAGCAGATGAATGTTACCCAATCGTAGGTGACCCTGTTGATGCATATCTTAATTATAAGAAAATTATAGATGTTGCTAAAAGAAGTCATTGTGATGCTATTCACCCTGGTTATGGGTTTTTATCTGAGAGTGCAGAGTTTG
>JALWON010000031.1 GCA_027083475.1 Sulfurimonas sp. | reverse complement strand
CATTTACAGTTTCTGTTGATGCAAAAGATGCTTTAACGGGTATCTCTGCAAGTGAGCGTGATGATACCATTAAAATTTTGGCAAATCCTATTGCCAAAGCAGATGATTTGGTCAAACCAGGACATATTTTTCCCTTGATTGCAAAAGATGGGGGAACACTCATACGTACAGGGCACACCGAAGGGTCTGTAGATATTTGTCGTTTGGCAGGACTCAGCGAAGCGGGTGTTATTTGTGAAATCATCAAAGAAGATGGCACGATGGCTCGCCGTGATGATTTAGATCTCTTTGGTGAAAAGCATCATTTAAAAACAGTGTTTATCTCTGATATAGTAGAGTACAGACTTGCAAATGAGTCTTTAGTGACCCTTAAAAAAGTTGAAGAGATTGAGTTTTTTGGAGTAAAAGTACAGCAACACACCTTTAGCGATCATGATGGCATAGAGCATACTGCTATAGAGTTTTATGCAAGTGGTGAAGTTGCAAATGTACGTGTACATAACATCATTCCCGATATTGATCTTTTCTTAAATCAAAAAAAATACAACAATTTAGTTGCTTCTATTGAGTACCTAAAACAAAACAGCGGTCTTTTAGTTTTTATCAACAAAACACAGCATCAAGATAATGCTGCCCCTAAAGAGTTCGGTATTGGGGCGCAAATTATTAAATCTTTTGGTATTTCAAAAATGAATCTTATTACATCTATGAAAGAGAGTGATTTTGTTGGTTTAAGTGGATTTGGTTTAGAAGTGAATGAAGTTATTAAAGTTTAGAGAAATTTGAAGATATATTTGGTACAATAGTGCACAATACTTTACAGGGCAGTCTCTTATGAATGATAAAATCAGGATTTTAGTAGTTGATGATGAAAAGATAAATCTTAACATTCTCATAGGTCTCTTAGGTGATAAATACGAGGTACTTGTCGCTTTAAATGCAAAAAAAGCTTTAGCAACATTAGAGAAAAAAGAGGTAAATCTTATTTTACTTGATATTGTTATGCCTGGTATGGATGGTTTTGAAGCATGTCATATCTTAAAAAATCAAGCACATACACAAGAAATTCCTATTATTTTTATTACTGTAGAGTCTGATGAGAAGACCATAGAAGAGGCTTATGGAATTGGTGGTATTGATTTTATTACCAAGCCTTTTAAACCAAAAGAGTTACTTGCTAAAGTAAAAAGAGAACTCAAACTTCAAGAGATGCAAAAAGAGTTACAACTTTTAGCTGCAACTGATCCTATGACAAAACTTTACAATAGACGCTACTTTACAAGTGCCTCTGCACATATTTTTGATTTGGCAAAACGCCATAAAAATAGTGTCTCTTTAATTATGTTAGATATTGATAAATTTAAATCTATCAATGATACCTATGGACATAAAACAGGAGATGATGTTATTGTCAATTTGGCAAATATCTTACGTAAACAACAGCGTAAGAGTGATATTATTTGCCGTTTTGGAGGGGAAGAGTTTTTAATTCTTTTACCAAATACAACAATTAAAAATGCCAAAATTGTTGCAGAAAAAATAAGAACAAATGTAAAAAAGGCAAGTATCTATCTTAATGAAGAAAAAAGTATTCAGTATAGTGTGAGCTTGGGAGTTTCAGAAGTTGATGCACAAAATGAGCCAAATATAGAAGAAGCAATTAAACGAGCAGATAGTGCACTGTATGAGGCAAAAGAGAGTGGTCGGAACAGAACATGTCTGCGAGCAATAGATTCGTGAGTATTCCAAAATTTGCCCATATTGATACAGCACTTGGACTGTTTCATATGGCAGAAGATAAAAAACTATACTTAAATATTTTGCATGAATTTCATCAGACATATGTAAATTTTGATGTAAACAGACTCACACAAGAAGAATTTAAAATATTTATACATACATTAAAAGGGGTCGCATCCAACATTGGTGCCTCTTCTTTATATGACATTACTGTAAAATTAGAAAAACAAAGAAATGCCTCTACCTGCTCCTTATTTCATAAAGAATTAGAAAAGGTGCTTCAAGAATTACAAGTCTTGAAACAAGAAAAGCCACAACAAGCAACAGTTGTTGATGATGAAAAAAAAGAACAACTTTTTGGAGCATTAAAAGAGGCAATAAAAGAAGAAGTACCAAAAAAATGTACAGATATACTTGAAGATTTGAAAAAATATGAATGTACTTTTTTAGAAAAAGAGATGTTATATGCAATCACACTTGCTCTTGCAGAGTTTGATTTTGATGATGCATTAGAAATTATAGGAAGATTATAGATGACAATAGAAGCAGTAGATAAAAAGTATGTACTCCCTACATATGCAAGAAGTGCCGTAGAGTTTGTAAGTGCAAAAAATGCAACACTTAAAGATAGTAATGATAAAAAATATATAGATTTTACATCAGGTATTGGTGTTGTGAGTGTTGGACATGCCAACGAGCGAGTGACGCAGGCTTTATGTACACAACTCTCAAAAATTACACATATTTCAAACCTTTACTACATTGCCCCTCAAGCAAACGCAGCGAAAAAAGTTGTGCAAGCAAGTGGGTATGATATGCAGTGCTTTTTTGCCAATAGCGGTGCAGAGGCAAATGAAGGAGCCATTAAAATTGCACGTAAACATGGTGAACGCAATGGTGAGATAAAACGCTATAAAATCATTACACTCAAACACTCTTTTCATGGGCGTACGATTACTACGGTAAAAGCGACAGGACAAGAGGCAATGCATAATTATTTTGGTCCTTTTCCTGATGGATTTGTTTATGCACAAACAATTGATGCTATAGAAGATTTACTCGATGAGCATACCGCTGGTGTGATGATAGAACTTATTCAAGGTGAGGGTGGTGTTGAGCCGCAAGACAAAGCTAAAGTACAAACTTTGGCAAAACTGCTCAAAGAAAAGGAAATTCCTTTAATCGTTGATGAAGTACAAACAGGAGCCTATAGAACAGGTGCATTTACAGCTTCACAGCTCTATGAAATAGAACCTGAAATCATTACACTTGCCAAAGGTATTGGTGGTGGTGTTCCTGTAGGTATAGTTATGACATCTTTAAAAAATGTTCTCAATGCTGGCGATCACGGTTCTACCTTTGGTGGAAACTACTTAAGTACAACTGCCGTGTGTGAGGTTGTAGATATTTTACAAGAGTTAGAGCAAAAAGGAAGTTTGCAAGAGACATCAGACTACTTCAATAAAGCATTAGAAAAATTTTATGCGATGCATCAAGATACTTTTACACAAAAAGTAGGGATTGGTATGATGTGTGGTCTGCGAGTAAAAGATGCACAGACACTCTCTGCAATTTTATCTAAAGCACAAGAAAATGGAGTGATGCTACTCAAAGCAGGACGCAATACCTTGCGTTTTTTACCTCCACTTACTATTACAAAAGAGGAAATAGATGAAGGCTTTCACGCTCTTAACACTGCTATGTCTCACCTATAGTTCTGTTGTATTGGCAGAGGAGAAACAGAGTAACTTCAATCAATATCTTTCTGACTTAAAGCAAAAAGAGTTTCGTTTTGATTATGAAAAAAATAGTGCAGAGGCTTCAAAACTGCATGATTCTTGGATAGCACCAATACAAATTAACTATAATTATTCTCGAAGTAAACCCTACCAAAATGAGCAATATAGTGAGAGTGCCGCAATTAAAATGACACAACCTATTTTTAAAAGTGGTGGTATTTACTATGGCATAAAATATGCAAATGCAAGTAAAATCTATAGTAACTATAGTGTAGATGTTGCAAAACGCAAGATGATTAAAGATACTATTTCACTTTTAATGCAGATTCGCCAAGCAAGCCTAAAGATAGAAAAACAAAAGCTTCAAATAGAAAATGCAGAGATTAATCTTGTGCAAAAAAAAGAGCAGTATCTTAGTGGACAATTGGATTCTGGCTTTTTAGATGATGCTATTATAAGTCGTAATAGGGTGAAGCAAACACTTTTTGATTTACAGACAGCCAAAGAGAAATTAATTACGCAGTTTCAAACACTGAGTGATTTAGATTATAAAAGCTTAGAAATTCCTCATTTAGAGTACATCCCACATGATGAATTTTTGCAAAATAACATAGTTTTAAAAAAGAGTAGGGCGGAGATACTGAAAAACAGATATTATAAAGATGTAACCATCGCAAAGTACCTCCCGACACTTAATTTTACCGCAGGATACAACTGGACAAAAACAGCAGGACAGGGTTTTGTAACAGGTGGTAATTTTATAGATACTTCTAATGAACTCCATTATTATGATTATGGACTCAGTGCAAGCTGGGCACTCGATATTAATACTTTTAGAGATATAGAATCAACAAAAATTGATTATCTTAAATCACAAATTGCTTCACAAGATAAAGAGCGAGAACTCAATGCACTCTTTGCGCAGGTGATGCATAACATTGATAATTTTGATAAAAAGATAGCTTTGAGCGAAGAAAATAGTGCACTCTATACAAAACTTTTAGCAGATACAAAGGCTTTGTTTCAAGCAGGGTATAAAACTGAGTATGATGTAGAAAATTTGAGTAACTCTTTGAAAATTCAAAGAATAGAGTCTCAAATATTTGAGATTGACAAACAAATTGAGCTTTTATCTTTGTATGAAATGTATGTAAATAATGGAAAATAGATGAAATTTAGTGAATATATGAATGAATGGCTCTATGGAGAGCATGGCTACTATGCAACATATAAAAATATTGGAAAAAGTGGTGATTTTTACACCGCAGTAAGTACAAGTAAATTTTTTGGTGGGACAATTGCCAAGCATATTATTGCTTTGGTAGATGAGGGTTTTTTAGCCAAAGATGGAGTTGTTTGTGAGATAGGTGCGCATCATGGATACTTTTTAGCGGATATTTGTGAATTTATTTACACATTGCGACCTGAATTACTGAACACTTTAGAGTTTGTAATTATTGAACGTTTTGAGGATTTACAAAAACATCAAAAAGAGTACTTTAGAGAGTCCTTCGGTGATGTTGTCTCTTTAACACACTATAAATCCTTAAGCGAATTACAGTGTGAGAATGCTTTTTTTATTGCCAATGAAATTTTTGATGCCTTTGCTTGTGAACTCTACTTTAAGGGAAAAACTGCAAGAGTTGATGGACACACTATAGAGTTTGATGTGCAAAATGACTGGGTAGAAGAAAAAGCGCAAAAATACTTTAAAGATAGAGGGGAAATTGCCCTTGGGTATGAGGAGTTTGCAAAAGAGATGGCACAAAGTGCAAAAACTTTTGAGTTTATGACTTTTGATTATGGTGAGATGCAGGCAAGACCTGATTTTTCTTTACGTATCTATACAAAACATGAGGTCATTCCTTTTTTTGATGAAAATATAAAAAGAGAAGAACTCTTTGCAAAAAGTGACATAACTTATGATGTAACTTTTGCACATGTCAAAGATGCTTATGAAGAAGCAGGGGTAGATTTTGTAGAACTCAAAGCACAGATGGTAGCCCTTGTTGATATGGGAATTCTTGATTTATTAGAAATACTCAAAAAGAATGTAGAAGAGAAAATCTATAAACAAGAACTCGAGAAAGTGAAAATGCTTATTCTTCCTGACTTTCTAGGTGAGCGTTTTAAAATGATGAAGTTTCGGAAAACAGCTCTATGATAGAGACTGAGATTTTAGTTGTAGGAGGTGGTCCTGCAGGTACAACTACTGCAAAATATCTCTCACTTGCTGGTATAAAAAACATCTTAATACAAAGAAATTTTCATTTTAAAAAACCATGTGGCGGGGGTGTTCGTCTTGATGCTTTTGATACATTTGAGATTGATAAAAATTTGATTGAAAAAGAGGTATATACTCTTAATTTAGTGCATAAAAAGCAGAAAATTTCTATAGATATTACACAAACCCCCATAGCAATTGTGGATAGAGTAAAATTTGACACTGCATTACGCAAACAGGCAAAAGAAGCAGGTACAGATGTATATGAAGCTACATTTGTCAATTTAGAAATATTTGAAAATTATGTAATTTCTACAATCAAAAAAGAGGACACCTTTATAAAAATAAAATCAAAATATGTCGTCGCTGCAGATGGGGTAAATTCTAAACTCAGAAAACAAGTAAATAAAGAGAATGTTTCTGCTACAATGACACACTATTGTGATATTACATCACAACAATATACAAGTTGTACTTTTCATGTAGGAGCACAAGTCGCCCAAAAAAATTATGCCTGGGCGTTTCCCCATGCAGAAGGTTCTAACATAGGAGTTGTTGGAGAGAGTCAATGTTTAAGTGTTTTAAAAAAAGATTTGTTACTTGAAGAAAAGACAAAAGACTTAGGATATAAAATACCAAATTATGACAACATGATTTTTTATAAAACAAGAGTTTTCTTTGTTGGAGACAGTGCTTCTCAGGTCTTGCCTTTTACATATGAAGGCATTTATTATGCTATGGGTGCTGCAAAAATACTCTCAAATGTGCTTATAAACAAAGAGCCTCCAAGTGCCTATGAAAAACAATGGAAAGAAAAATATGCAAAAAAATTTGATACACTTTTAAAATTGCAAAAGTTGTTTTTGTATAATGATTTTACCATACGCATTATGATGCAACTTTACAAAAGCCAATACATTCAAAAACAAATGGTGCTCATGTGGTTGGGTGATAGAGAACTTACAATCAATGCTGCATTTGCACTGAAAGTTATCAAACGAATCATACAAAGGAGAAAATAAATGATAAAAAAAATAGGAATAATTTCGATACTTGCAACTACACTTTTTGCAGGATTGATTGAAGAGGGTATAGCACAAGCAAAACAGGGACATAATAAAAAAGCTTTAGCGCTTTTTGAGAAATCTTGTAATGAGGAAAAATTAGCCAAAGGGTGCTATTACTCAGCACAAGCATATGGAAAAGGCACTGTGGTAGCCAAAGATACAAAAAAATCTTTAGATTATTATCAAAAAAGCTGTGACTTGCAGTATACTGATGCTTGTATGGTTGTTGGAAGTGCATACTACTATGGTTTTGGAGCAAAAAAAGATTATCTCAAGGCTAAAAAAACTTTAAGTCAAGCTTGTGATGCAGGCGATGCGAATGGATGTTTTTTAGTTGGATATATGTATGATTTGGGGCAGGGTGTTGCAAGAGACACACAAAAAGCTTTAAAATTTTATACAAATGCGTGTAACTACGGCTCAAAGAAAGGCTGTGAGTACCAAAAACAGATGTCAAAATAGGGAGAAAAAAGATGAATATAAAACTGATAAAAGATGGTCTGCAAAGCAGCAATAATAATGTAAAAATTTTATTTGTAACATCTAAGATGCTCAAGTCTCATAAAGATTTGAAAATGTTAAAAAAAGCAGGATTTCATGCTGAGCAAGATACAACATGTTTTCTTTATGAAAAAAACAAACTCTTTTGTGGTGTAGAAACACTCAGCAATGATAATCTTAGAAGTGCTTGTAGCACAGCTGTTCAAGCTGTTAAGAACGCAAATTATAAAGAAGCTACAGTAGATGTAAACAATAAAAATATACAGGCAGTTGTTGAAGGATTCCTTTTAGGTGGTTATGAATATAGTGCATATAAATCAAAGAAGAAGCAAACAAAATTAAAAAGCATTTATTTGGCCTGTGAAGATGTAAAAGCATTAAGCTCTCTTTTTGAAGAAGCCGTTATCATTGCTGAGGCAACATGCTTTACCCGAGATATTGTTAATCAAACACCAGAAGATTTAAACCCTCCATCTTTTGCAAAACTAGCAAAAAAACTAGCAAAAGAGAATGGTTTAACATGTAATGTTCTTGGAGAAAAAGAGTTACAGGCTGAAAAGATGCAGAGTATGTTAGCTGTTGGGCGGGCATCAAGACATGAGAGTCAGTTAATCCATTTAACATATAAACCAAAAAATCCAAAAAGAGTTGTCTCTCTTGTTGGAAAAGGACTTACATACGATAGCGGAGGATTGAGCTTGAAACCTGCCACTTCTATGGTAACAATGAAAATGGATAAGGCTGGAGCATGTGCAACACTTGGAATGATAAAGGCTGCAAGTGAGTTAAAACTGGACTCTGAAGTGCATGTATTTATTGGTGCAGTTGAAAACATGATAGGTGGCAATGCCTATAAACCAGATGATGTTTTAGTTACAAGAAGTGGGAAAACAGTGGAAGTGCGTAACACTGATGCAGAGGGTCGTTTAGTTTTAGCTGATGTTTTGGATTATGCACAAGAGTCTGTTCAAGCAGATTATTTATTTGATTTTGCAACACTTACGGGGGCATGTATGGTAGCACTTGGAAGTTACACAACCGGTGTGATGGGGCACTCAAGTAAACTGAAACACAGTATCTCAAAATCAGCAAGAGTTGCAGGAGAGTTAACAGGTTCATTGCCATTTAACAAACACTTAAAAAAACTGCTTAAAAGTGGCATAGCAGATATTTCCAATACTGCTTCTAAACCTTATGGTGGGGCAATTACTGCGGGACTTTTCTTAGATAACTTTATAAAAGAAGAAAACAAAGAAAAATGGCTCCATTTTGACATAGCAGGAAGTGCTTATACTGAAAGTCCATGGGATTGTAATGTTTATGGTGGCACAGGTGCCGGTGTAAGAATGATTAGTGAGTTTTTAAAAACACTTAAAAAGTAGTATTTAAAATACTTTCATCTTCTACACGAGAGTATGAATGCTTTCGTGTCTCTTTTAAAATTTGCAAGAGTTTATTGACAAGCATTTTTGGTGTATTTGAAGGGTCTAATTCTTTGATGGCAATGTATGTGCTTGTGTCATTAAAGTAGTTGTCAAGGCCATATAAAATATTTTGTGCAGCTTTAAATGCATCTTCATGTGATGTAAAGGCAAAATTAATAAAGTAAGTATGTTCATCAAGTGCTAAAAAGATGTCTGATACTCGTAGATACTTTGAAAGTGTTTCAGGG
>JALWON010000030.1 GCA_027083475.1 Sulfurimonas sp. | reverse complement strand
GTACTGCGGCAGTACATTTTTTCCTCTTTGTTTAAAACTATAGACATATTGAAAAATATCTTTTTGTGAGAGTGCAAAAAGTGTTTCATCGAGTCTTTGAAAATAGTCTAAAACATGCTTCTTCTGTAAAGCTTGGAGGTTTTGAATGTTTTTTTCAACCTGTTTCTCTAGGTACCCAACGGTATCGGCTAGATTTTGGATGTTGAAATGGACAGATTGAAAATAGGAGAGAATCTCTTTTTGTGTTTTTGTATTGAGACGGCTAATGTAGGTTTGTGCATTTTTTTCGTTTGCACTTTTAAGATTTTGGTAGGTTAAAAAGCCAAACACAATGATTGGAATGAGTGTCACTCCAATAATAAAGAGTTGATTTGTGAGAAGCTTTCTAAGGTGCATTTGTTGCGAAACTTACTTAGTTTGGCATTCTGAGCGTATTTATGAGCACATTTTGTCGTAAACGTGCAAAATAATCAGTTAAAACACTCTCTCTTTGTGCTTGCATCATACGGTTTTTTATCTCCTCTTTTAAGTCATCAAAGCTGCTTTTTGCAGCCGATGTGATACTTTTGACATAAAAACTCACATATTGCTTTTTCCCATCTGGCAGTGCAGGGCTAAAGTGGTTGAGCGGAGTTTTCTCAAGCAATTTGGCAAGTTCAGGAGAGATGGCATTGTATTTGAGTGTTTGTTCACTGCGTTTAATCTCAGGAGAGTAAAACATTGGGTTGTCTATTTTTTCTTGGAGCTTTTTTTTGTTGAAAGATTGGTAGATGACGACATCAAAGGCTGTTGGATGTTGTAATTCTGCTTTGTGTAAATCATAGTACTCATGCATCTCCTCTTGACTTGGCTCAGAAACTGCTGAATAGGCAATGGACATATAAAGTTTTTGTGTGAGGAGTCTTTGTTTGATTTTATCTTTGAGTTGTGTAGAACTCAAACCACTCGAGTTACGTACCGCTTCATAAAATTCGCTGACAGTGAGTTTGTTACGGCTTGCTGTTTTAGCGATTTCATCATAGACTTCTGCATTTTCAACATGAATACCTTTTTCTTTAATTTCAATAGCTTCTAACTTTTGGCGAATAAGCATATCAGAAGCCCTTTTTGCATCAATGTGCAGTGTATGCATTTTCTCTTGAATTTCAAAAAGCGTGATGGCTTGGTCTTTGACAATGATGGCAACACCGTTATAGATGGCAGCCTGAAGCAGGGAAGAAAAAACAAGTGTGAGGAGTAATTTGTACATATAGATTTCCATTTAATTGTATTAGTACACTATTTTACCAGCATTTAACCCAAAATAGCTTAAAATTCGGTAATTTTTTCAAAAGGCTTTTTATGGTAGTTACTCGTTTTGCACCTTCTCCTACAGGTTATCTTCACATTGGTGGTTTAAGAACAGCCCTTTTTTCGTATCTTTGGGCAAAAAGAAATGGTGGAAAATTTGTCCTTCGTATCGAAGATACAGATAAAGCAAGAAATTCGCAAGCGGCAACAGAGGCGATTTTAAAAGCATTTGAGTGGTTAGGGCTTGAGGCAGATGGTGAGATTACTTACCAGAGTCAGCGAGATGCAATCTATGCAAAGTATATACAACAACTCCTTGATGAAGGAAAAGCGTACAAATGCTATATGAGTAAAGAAGAGCTCACAACTTTGCGTGAAACGCAGATGGCAAACAAAGAGCGAACACGATATGATGGTCGCTATCGTGATTTTGAAGGGACTCCTCCTGAGGGGATTGAGCCCGTTATTCGTATTAAAGCCCCTTTGAGTGGTGAAATTCTTGTCAAAGATGGTGTCAAAGGTGATATTGTCTTTCAAGCAGAAGATATTTTAGATGACTTTGTCATTGCACGTGCAGATGGGAGTCCAACATATAACTTTGTGGTTGCTGTGGATGATTACTTAATGGGAATAAACGAAGTCATTCGTGGGGATGACCACCTTTCCAATACTCCTAAACAAATCGTTGTGTATGAAGCCTTAGGCTTTGATGTCCCTGCATTTTATCATGTTCCTATGATCCATAACGCACAGGGGAAAAAACTCTCCAAACGTGATGGCGCAACAGATGTAATGGCATACAAAGAGATGGGCTACACTCCAGAGGCACTTTTGAACTTTTTAGTGCGTTTGGGTTGGAGTCATGGAGATCAAGAAATCTTTAGTATGGAGGAGATGCAAAGACTTTTTGACCCCAAAGACATCAACA
>JALWON010000029.1 GCA_027083475.1 Sulfurimonas sp. | reverse complement strand
ATTATATGCAGTAGAGCCTGTTGGAGTTGAGACAATCACTCCATCTCCATAGTAGGTATTAAAAGCCTTTGAATCTACTAATGTTTCTATATGTATCATGTTTAAAACGGAATGTCTTGTCAGTACGATGTCATTAAAGGCATAAGTTGTAAACTCTTTATGGTTTTGCGTGAACTTTGCTTCTAAAATAGAGCGTTCATCCATTCTGTAGTTGCCCTCAACCATCTGTGCGACAAAATCATCTAGTTCCTCAAGGCTTACATCTGCTAAAAAACCTAAGGTTCCTGCATAAACTCCTAAAATAGGTATACCATATTTAAAAGAGCGTCTTGCAACAGAGATGAGTGTGCCATCCCCACCAAGAGTGACTAAAATATCTGTGGTTTGACACAAAAGTTCAAATTCAACTCCCATAATTCCAATCATCCCCCCACTGATATTGTCAATTTCAACTTCTATATTGTATTTGTTAAAAATTTTTTCCAAGGTAAAAAAATCATCTTTTAACTCCGGAGTCGATGGGCGTAAAACGACACCCACTTTTTTCATTGGTTTATTATGCATAAGGAAGCTCTTTTTTGCTTATTATACTATATTTCGCTATAATCGCGAAAATATTTTTTATTAGGACTCTAATTTTGAGAAGCCATTACAATACAGATTTAAGTGAAGCAAATGTTGGAGAAGAAGTTACTCTAACAGGTTGGGCGAATAACTACCGTGATCATGGTGGGATTATTTTTATAGATTTACGTGATAAAACGGGGCTTATCCAGCTTACCTGTGACCCTGCAGATAGCGAAGAAGCACATAAGGTTGCCAATGATGTCAGAGATGAGTATGTTCTCATAGCAAAAGGAAAAGTGCGTTTGCGTGGAGAAGGTTTAACAAATCCACGTTTAAAAACAGGTGCTATTGAGATTGTTGTCAGTGAGCTTATCATCGAAAATAAATCTGCCGCACTTCCATTTGTGATTGGTGATAAAAAAGTTGGTGAAGAGACAACACTCAAATACCGCTATTTAGAACTGCGCGACCCCTCTTTATATAATGTATTTCTCTTGCGTTCAAAAGCAGCAATCGCAGCAAGAAATATTTTAGATGCCAATGGCTTTTTAGAAGTTGAAACACCAATCCTCACAAAATCAACTCCAGAGGGAGCAAGAGATTATCTTGTTCCTTCTCGTGTACACAATGGCGAGTTTTATGCACTGCCACAATCACCACAACTCTTCAAACAACTTTTAATGGTTGGAGGCTTTGACAGATACTTTCAAATCGCAAAATGTTTCCGTGATGAAGATTTACGTGCAGACAGACAGCCTGAATTTACACAAATAGATGTTGAAATGAGCTTTTGTAACCAAGAAGATGTCATAAAAGTTGCAGAAGATTTACTTGTAGCAATGTTTGATGCCTGTGGTGTGAGTATAAAACCTCCTTTTAATCGTATTACTTACACTGATGCTATGGAGCTGTATGGTTCTGATAAACCTGATTTACGTTATGACTTAAAAATGGTTGATGTGCTTGACATCTTTAGCCGTTGTGATAATGAAATCTTCACCAACATTGCAAAAGACCCAAAAAACAACCGTATTAAAGCGCTCAAAGTACCTGGTGCTGATTTAGTATTTTCTAAACGCGAGATGAAAGGTTTTGAAGATTTTGTACGTAAATTTGGTGCACATGGTCTTGGATACTTCCAAATGAAAGAAGATGGTCTCAAAGGTCCTCTTGTCAAATTCTTCACGGATGAAGATATTGCACTGCTTATCAAAACAACAGAGCTTGAAGTGGGTGATGTTGTTTTCTTTGGTGCTGGCGAGAAAAAAACTGTTTGGGATTATATGGGGCGTTTTAGAAACTTCATCGCTGAACATGAAAAAATGAACCTTGTCGATGAGAATGCTTTTGAATTTGTATGGGTTGTTGATTTTCCTATGTTTGAAGTCGAAGATGGTCGTGTCAAAGCACTTCACCATCCATTTACACAACCAAAAGATACAAACAAAGAGGACCCCGAAGAGATAGAATCTATTGCCTATGACATTGTACTCAATGGTACGGAACTCGGTGGTGGGTCTATTCGTATTCATAAAGAAGAGGTACAAGAAGAGGTCTTTAAACTTCTCGGTATTGAAGAGGAGGAGGCACAAGAAAAATTTGGTTTCTTACTTGATGCACTCAAATTTGGCGCACCTCCGCATGGTGGTTTTGCTTTA